>CAUBMI010000055.1 GCA_958436995.1 uncultured Collinsella sp. | reverse complement strand
CGAGGTTGCGGCCCAGATACATGTGGCCGGAATTATCGGTAAATCGAATGCTCGTGCACATAGCGCCTCCTAGCTCAATGTTCTTACTAAGGTCATTGTCACCAAACAAAGGAGCGCTAAACAAAAAAGTCCGGACATGACAACAATGTCATACCCGGACTAAAAACGACGAGGTGCGGTGCTTTGGTCCCCTTAGACCAACTTTCCAAGACAGTGATCAATCATGTGCTGGATCATTTGCGCCTCAAAGCCTGCGTAATCGCGGCGGCACTCCTTCATCTTGCCGTCGACGATCTGGTCAAAGGCAACCTTGCACTTGATATAGCGCGTGGACTTGGTGACCTCCTCGTGCGTCAGGCAGCTCTCCTCCATCTTGCTGGCACCCAGGCCAAACACCAGACGGGGGTTGTAGAGCACGTGGGGCTCGCCGGCGTCGTCCAGGTAGACGCAAACCTTCTTGGTAACGCCAATCTGGTTAGCGGCAAGGCAGCCGGCATCGTCGAGCGACTTGATGGTATCGATCAGGTCCTGAGCAACCGACTCGTCCTCGACGGTCGCAACCTCGCAACGCTGGGACAGGATAGCCTCGTCGTGGCAAAGCTCTTTAATCATACGTTCCTCCATAGGGGTCGTTGTAACCGCTTAAGTATACGGTACCTACACAATTTCATGCGAAAGATACCGCCCGTCCGTTACAAACCGCCGAACATCAACATGTGAGGAACACCAACTTCACAAAGGCGATATAGTGGGTGGGTTCGTGTCAATCGGCCTAAACTCGGGGCCGAACAAGGAAAGGGTATGCATGGACGAACTTTTTCACGTCAGTGAGCGCAAGTCCACAATCGGGACCGAACTTCGCGCTGGACTGACAACATTCCTGGCGATGGCCTACATCATCGCAGTCAACCCCGCGGTGCTCTCGGGCGCCGGCATCGATGCGGGAGCGCTCGCCTGCGCCACCTGCCTGGGCGCCGGCATCATGACCATCTGCATGGGCATCTTCGCCAACCGTCCGCTCGCATGCGCGTCGGGCCTGGGCATCAACGCCATGATTGCGGGCATCACCACCACCATGTGCGGCGGTGACTGGCACGTGGCCATGAGCGTCATCTTCCTCGAGGGTGTCGTCATCTTGCTGCTCGTCCTTTGCGGCCTGCGCGAGGCCATTATGGACGCCATCCCCGTGGTTCTGCGCCACGCTATCTCGGTGGGCCTGGGTCTGTTCATCGCCATGATCGGCCTGTGCGACGCCGGCATTATCACCGCTGGCGCCGGCACACTCGTCGGTCTGGGCGACATCACCTCCCCCACCTTTATCGTCGGCATCATCTCCATCGTCGTGACGGTTGCCCTGGCCTCCCGCAACGTGCCGGGCTCGCTGCTCATCGGTATCATCGTCGCCGTTATCGCCGGCATCCCGCTGGGCGTCACCCATGCGCCCGAGGGCCTCATCGCCCCGCTCGATTTCTCGACCTTTGGCGCTCCGTTTGCCAGCACCGCCGACGGCAACATGGCCATCGTAAAGGTCCTGACCGACCCGATGCTGCTCGTCGTGGCCTTCTCGCTGCTCATGAGCGACTTCTTTGACACCATGGGCACCGCGATGGCCGTCGCCAAGCAGGGCGAGTTCCTGACCGAGGACGGCAATGTCGAGGACATCCGCCCCATCCTGGTTGTTGACTCCGTGGCCGCCGCTGCCGGTGGCTTTATGGGCGTCTCCTCCATCACCACCTTCGTCGAGTCCACTTCCGGCGCCGCCGACGGTGGCCGCACGGGCCTCACCTCCGTCACCACCGGCGTGCTGTTCATTCTCGCCGCGTTCTTCTCCCCCATCGTCACCATCGTTTCCAGCGCCGCCACCTGCGGTGCTCTGGTCTACGTTGGCTACCTCATGATGAGCGAGGCCTCCGAGATCGACTGGTCCGACGTGTCGCAGGGTTTCCCGGCGTTCATGATTGTCGCCGGCGTACCCTTCACCTACTCCATCTCTGCCGGCATTGGCCTGGGCTTTATCGCCCACGTGATCGTCGCGCTCTTTAAGGGCGAGGCCTCCAAGATCAAGCCGCTCATGTGGATTGCAGCCCTTGCCTTCCTCGTCTACTTCTTTGTAGCGTAGGCGCAAGATTCGCAATACCAAACAGCAAAGCGCGGAGTCGCATCGAGCGGCTCCGCGCTTTGCTTTTAAAGCCAGGCACCACACGGACACGCGATGTATTGCTTCGCAAGTTTTGGACGTTTTGCTCTCCAAACGGCACTACCGACGGCTACATCCTGCAGATATGCTGGATATAACCGCATAGGCCCTATGAGGATGGGAGTAACCATGGCCGCCTTGTTCACGACCCCCAAGCGCAATGACAAAACCTCTGGAGCCCATTTTGTCGAGCCCGACCTGCGCCGTCGCACGCTGCTCGCACACGGCAGCTGGCGCCGCGTGACGCGCCGCATCGTTGTAGGCGCCGTATGCGCGCTTACGGTAAGCTCGCTGCTCATGCCGAGCATCTCGCTCGCAGCCGAGTGGGTGGACGTTGGCGGCGTCCGCCACGAAGCGGCCGCGGGCCCCACGGGAGACGCCGCCGGTACCTGGTCATGGAATGGCGCCGATGACATGAAGCTCAACGGCTATAACGGCGGCGCGATCGAGGCAGCGGGCAAGCTCAACGTGAGCTACGAGGGCAACAACACCGTCACTAACGACGACGGCCGCGGCATCAAGGTTAAGGATGGCGCGAACGAGAACGCCGAGCTTAATATTCAGGGCGACGCGTCCAGCACGCTCAACGTGACATCTTCTCGTGACGCCATCACTTCCGTCGGCAACATCAACATCGACGGCGCTGGCACTGTCAACGCCACGAGCACCGAGCACGATGCCATCGATGCCGGGGGCGATGTCACCATCAAGGGCTCGGGAAACGTTAACGCCACGGGCGATTCGGATGGCATCAGGGCCGACGGCAACATCACGATCGACAACAGCGGAACCGTCACCGCCAAGGCCACCGAGGATCAGGGTATCGATGCTAACGAGAACCTCATCATAAAGGGCGGCGGCAAGGTAGAGGCAAGCTCTATCGAGGACAATGCGATTTGGGCCGACGGCAGTATCGAGATCTCGGGTGGCAGCCAGGTCAAGGCAAGCTCCGAGGAAGACGCCGCCATCGACGGTAAAAACAGCCTCACGGTCACGAACGCTTCCCTCAACGCAAGTGGCGTTGGGTATGGCATCTATGTCTACAAGGGCATCACGCTCGATGGCGCGACCGTGACGATCCGCGCAAGCTCAGATGGCGGGGAAGTCAGCGCACTCTTCACCGATGAGGACGACATCGTCATCAAGAACGGCTCGACTGTGGATGCGCTCGCAGAAGGCAGGTTCTCGGTTGCAATCTCCACCAGTAATTTCTACTCCGGCGAAGCGGGTGGCCATATCTACATCAGCGACTCCGTTGTCAAGGCCATAGCCCGCTATGTCGAGACCGGTGGCGATGGCCCCGATCACTACAGCAACGACCAAAGCGGCGAGGTCATCCCTGAGCCTAGGGGTCTGAACATCGGTATCTTCGCCCAGACCTACGAGGGCATCACGCCCGCGAGTATCTCGATCGTCCGCAGCAAGCTCACGGCCGAGGGAGACACGGCGGCAATCTTCGCTCTTGCCATAAGCGAGGATGGCAAGGCGATCGGCACCATCGAGATCGAAGGCGCTCCCATCCAGACGCCCGCAGGCGGCAAGATCATTAACTATCGCTACGAAGAAGAGTACGGCCCCAGCATCTCCTACGAGGCAGGTCAAACCATCGGCACGGGCGACGCCACGATCGACTCCCCCTATGACGCCGCTGTCGCCAAGCGCACGGTCACCGTGCCTCCCGAGGAGATCAAACCCGAGGAGAAGCCAGGCGAGACCAAGCCCGAGGGTTCCAAGTCCGAGGGCACGAAGACAACCAAGACCGTTGCAGTTGCAGCCACGGGAGCCAAGACCACCGGCAAGCTCGCGGCAACCGGCGACGCCTCGAGCGCAGCCATCATAGCGACCGCCCTTGTAGGAACGGCCGCTATCGTCACAGGCGCCCTGGCGAGTCGCAAACGCTCGTAAACACTTTTTCGCACAGGACGGGTGGATCGCAGCCCTCGCCTTCCTCGTCTACTTCTTCGTAGCGTAAGGGCAAGGCTGCAAAAGCTGAACAATAAAGCGCGGAGTCGCCATGCGGCCCCGCGCTTTTCTTTTAGCGTCGGTCCCTGCGCCGGCGTGCGGCCTATTTCTCCCCCATTTTGGCCATTTTGCCCTCCAAACGGCACTACCGCCGGCAACATCCAGCAGATACGCTGAACCTAGCCGTATAGGCCCTATGAGAACGGGAGCAACCATGGCAGCCTTGTTCACGACCCCCAAACGCAATGACACTACCGCCGGAACCCATGTTGCCGAACCCGACGTTCGCCGTCGCATAGGACTCGCGCACGGCAGCTGGCGCCGCGTGACGCGCCGCATCGTCTGCGGCCTGGCCTGCGCGCTCACGGTGAGCTCGCTGCTCATGCCGAGCGTCTCGCTCGCAGCGGAATGGGTCAAGGTCGGCGGCAACAAGTACAACACCGCGGCGAGCGACGAGGCCGGTACCTGGTCGTGGGACGGCGCCGACGACTTGAAACTCAACAACTATAACGGCGGCGAGATCCAGGCCGCAGGCAAGCTCAACGTGAATTACTCGGGGACCAACATCGTCACTGCCGAATGGATCGAAAGCATCAACGTTTCTCATGGCACTAACGAGAATGCCGAGCTCAATATCCAAGGCGACGAGGGCGGCACGCTCAGCGTGACATCTACTGAGGACGCTATCATCTCCACGGGTAATATCAACATCGACGGAGCCGGATCCGTCAACGCCACGAGCACAGGGTTTGATGCCATCAATGCCGGGGGTGATCTCGCTATCAAAGGTTCGGGCAACGTCAACGCCACGGGTGCATCGGATGGCATCAGGGCAAACGGCAATATCACGATTGACGACAGCGGAGCCGTCACCGCCAGGGCTACCAAGGACAAGGGTATTGGAACCGACAAGAACCTCACCATCAAGGGTGGCGGGACGGTCGAGGCAAGCTCCGAGAAAGACGCTGCCGTCGAGGCCAAGGGCAGCCTCGCAGCCGCAAACGCCTCCCTCAACGTAAACGGTGTTGAATATGGCGTCTATGCCCACAAGGGCATCACCCTCGATCATGCAAACGTGACGGTCCGTGCAGGTAAAGGCAGATACGGTGGCGCCATCGCCCTCTTCACCTACCAGGACGACATCGTCGTCAAGAACGGCTCCACCGTGGACGCGTTTGCGGAAGGCGAGGTTTCGGCTGCATTCTCCACCAGAAACGATCGACCCAACGAGGAGGGTGGCCACATCTACATCAGCGACTCCGTTGTCAAGGCCATAGCCCGCTATGTCGAGAACGGCGACGGCCCCATCCCCTACAGCGAAAACCAAGATGGTGAGACGAGCCCCGAGCCCCAAGGCGAGAACATCGGCATCATCGCCCAGACCAGCGAGGGCGTCACACCCGCAGTCATCTCGATCATCCGCAGCAAGGTAACGGCCGAAGGAGATACAGCGGCAATCTTTGCCCGTGCCATGAGCGCTGACGGCAAGACAATCGGCACCATCAAGATTGAGAACGCCGCCATCCAGACGCCCGAAGGCGGCAAGGTCATTGACTATCGCAAGCTCCGTAACGGCATCTACGAGGCAGGCCAAGCCATCGGCACGGGCGACGCTGTGATCGACTCCCCCTATAACGAAGCTGTCGCCAAGAGCATGGTCATCGCACCTCCCGAGGTAGCCAAGCCGGAAGACCCCAAGCCCGACGAGACCAAGCCCGCAGAAAGCAAGCCCGCGGAGTCCAAGCAGAGCCCCAGGCCTGAGGGCTCAAAGCCGACCAAGGCCGTTGCGGCTTCAATCACGAAAGCCAAGACTACCGGCGTGCTCGCGGCAACCGGCGACACCTCGAGTGCGGCCATCGTGGCAACCGTCCTTGCGGGAACAGCCGCTATCGCCGCAGGCACCATGGCGAGCCGCAAGCGCTCTTAGACGCCTCTGCGCACATGGCAGCTCCCGCGAAGGCCCCGAGTCCCAGCACCGTTTAACAACGCCACCGCCGAGCTCCCCTCCGGCGGTGGCGTTTTCCATATGCGTCCGCAGGGTATGCACGAGATTGTCTTTTGTCTAGCCCAACCTGCATGAGCCGGCGTGCGACAATGGGGGCCGTCGATATCACAACGCCGAGAGAAGCCCGTCATGGAAGCGCATCAAAAGCAGATAACCGTTCATGCACAGCATGCCGAAAGCGCACCAGTCATCTATCTTCCCGTGGTCATGGGCGACGGCGCGGAGGTTTATGAACGCTGCCGAGAGCTCAACTGCCCGCCCTTCACGCTTGTCGGCATTGGCAGCCTCAACTGGAATCGCGAGCTGAGCCCCTGGGGATGCGACGGAACCGTGCGCGATGCCGAGCCCTTTGGCGGTCAGGCTTCCGGATTTCTCGATGAGCTGTTGAACTGGATAATCCCAGAGGCCGAGTCGTCGCTTCCTCAGCCGCCCACCTGGCGCGGCATTGCCGGCTACTCGCTCGCGGGCCTCTTCGCGCTCTGGTCCCTCTGGCAAACCGACGCCTTTAGCCGCGCCGCAAGCGCATCGGGGTCGTTGTGGTTTCCCGACTTTGTCGATCGCGCCAGCACGGCCCCTTTTGCCGGCAACCCGCAGGCCGTCTATCTGTCACTCGGCAAAAAGGAGACCAAGACACCCAACCGCATGATGCGGCATGTACTCGACGACACACGCGCGATGGAAGCGTTGCTCGTCGCGCGCGGCATTCCAACAACGCTGGAGCTCAACCCCGGCAACCACTTTGCCCAAACCGATCTGCGCATGGCGCGTGGCATCCACTGGGTTCTTGCGCACTAAAAAGCCGGCCATGCGCATTGGACGCATGGCCGGCTTTTTTAACTGAGTTGGACACAGCTGCTATTCGGCAGACCCTTCGAGTTCCGAGACATCAAACTCAAAGTCGTTACCCGGTAGGATGGCATTGAGCACAATGCCCACCAGCGAACCCACGGCAAGACCCGAAAGCGAAATGGTCACGCCGCCCAGCTCCAACACGATAGCACCGGCAGTGCTGTAAGCAATGCCGAGTGAAAGCACCAGCACCAGAGCGGCCACCAGCACGTTGCGGTTGTTCTGGAAATCGACCTGGTTCTCGATGAGGTTACGCACACCTACCGCACTGATCATGCCATAGAGCACGAGTGACACGCCGCCGATCACACACGCCGGCATGGCCGCAATGACAGCCGCGAACTTGGGGCAGAACGAGAGCACAATGGCACAGCACGCGGCAATGCGAATCACGCGCGGGTCAAACACACGCGTCAGGGCAAGCACACCGGTGTTCTCGCCATAGGTGGTGTTAGCCGGAGCGCCAAAGAGCGATGCGAGAATGGTCGCCAGACCATCGCCAAGCAGGGTGCGATGCAGGCCGGGATCGGCAATGTAGTTGCGCTCGCAAGTCGAGCCGATAGCGGAGATATCACCAATATGCTCGATCATAGTCGCAAAGGCCAGCGGCATGATGGTGATGATGGCAGTCGTGGCAAGGCCGCTATCGAACTGAGGCCCAAAGAGCGCAAACACGGTGTTGTCCCACACGATGGGCAAGCCAACCCAGGGAGCGGCTGCGACGCCAGAGAAGTCGACCTCGCCCAGCGCAGCCGCAACGGCATAGCTCACCACAACGCCCAGCAGAATCGGCACGATCTTGACCATACCGCGACCCCAAATGTTGCAGATCACGATAACGGCAACGGCAATGACAGCCACAAGCCAGTTGGTCTGGCAGTTAGCAATAGCGGAACTTGCCAGGATCAAGCCGATGGAAATGACGATGGGACCAGTCACCACCGGCGGAAAGAAGCGCATGACGCGCTTGGCGCCAAACGCGCGGAACAGGGCCGCCAGCACCGGATAGAGCAGGCCGGCGCAGGCTACACCCAGGCAGGCGTAGGGCAAAAGCTCGGCCTCGCCGTTGGGCGCGATTGCGGCATAACCGGCAATAAAGGCAAACGATGAGCCCAGGAAGGCCGGCACCTTACCACGCGACAGGAAGTGGAACAGCAGCGTGCCCAAGCCGGCAAACAAAAGCGTTGCCGACACCGAGAGGCCGGTGAGCACGGGCACCAGCACCGTGGCGCCAAACATGGCAAACAGATGCTGCAGGCCGAGCAAAAACATGCGCGGACGGCCGAGCGACGATGCGTCGTAGATGGCATCGGTGACGGCGGGCGTCGAAGACTGGGACATGGATGTCCTTTCGAATGGAAGGGCGATCGGGCATATCGGATAACCTGCCCGAACGATACGATCCGAACCATTGTACGCGATGCACCATGTCTCGCACGCGCCGTCACCTGCGAACGTTACTGCTACTTCCAAACACGCTCGGCAATGCGTTTGACCAGCGCGATCTTTGCCCATTGCTCGTCCTCGGTCAACTTGTTGCCAATCTCGCAACTAGCAAAACCGCACTGGGGCGACAGATACAGGTTCTCGAGCGGAACATACTTTGCAGCCTCGTGAATACGCTCGACGATGGCATCCTCGTCCTCAAGCTCAGCGGCCTTGGTGGTCACTAGGCCCAACACGACCTTCTTGCCGGGGGCAACGTACTTGAGCGGCTCAAAGCCACCGGCACGCGGCGTATCGAACTCAAGGTAAAACGCATCGACGTTCTCGTGTGCGAACAGGTACGGCGCGATGGGGTCATAGCCGCCCTCGAAGGCATAGGTGGAGTGGTAATTACCACGGCACACATGCGTGTTGATGACCAGGTCGTCGGGCTTGCCCTCGATGGCAGCGTTGTTGAGCGCCACGCCCAGCTCGGACACCTTTTGCAGGTCGACCGGGCTCATACCAGTCTTTGCCACAAAGTCGGTATCGCAATAGATGCCCCAGGTGCAGTCATCAAATTGAATGTTGCGGCAGCCTGCGGCATACAGGTCGGCAATCACGGTGCGGTATGCCGCCGCGATGGCGTCGGCGAGCTCTTCGTCGGTCTTATAGACAGCGCGCAGGCTCTCCTGCTGGCCATCGCAGCGGTCGAGCGTGACTTCGGAGAACGTCTGGATCGGCGCCGGAATAGTTTGCCGCGCGACCTGGCCCTCCCCCTCGAGCGCCTTGACAAATTTGAAGTGCTCGACGAACGGATGGTTCTCGCCGCTAATGGGACCGGTTACCACGGCGGTGTCGGCGGTGGTCTCCTCATCGTGGAACATATAGCCCGTACGCGAGGTGCGACGCTCGACGCCGTTCAGCCCCCACATAAAATCGAGGTGCCAGTAGCTGCGGCGGAACTCGCCATCGGTGATGACCTGCAGGCCGGCGGCCTTTTGCTTGTCCACCAGGTCGCGAATAGCCTCTTCCTCGACGGCCTTAAGCCCCTCGGCATCAAGCGTGCCTGCCGCATAGGCAGCGCGGGCATCCTTTACGGCCTGCGGACGAAGAAAACTGCCGACGATATCGGCACGAAACGGCGCGTTCGGTTGAATCGAAGTGCTCATAGATATCTCCCTTTGCATTGGTTGCTTTACTGGGACAGAGTATGAGCGCTCATATAGCCATCGTAAAATATACGTTTATAACAGTTTGATATAGATGCTTCCTATATCAGTTGGGACTGCCATGAAGAGATTTGACCTGTGCAGGACGCAGCAGTCTAGATATGCTGACGGATCGCGTCGATATAGGCTTGACCGTAGCGCGTAAGCGTCGTGTTCTTGCGCGTGATGATGCCGATCTCCATGTACTCATCCACATCGAGCGGAATCGAGATAATGCCGGGGCCGTTGAGCTCGTGGCTGATCACGCCCGAGCATACCGTGTAGCCGTTGAGGCCCATGGCCAAATTGAACAGCGTCGCACGGTCGCGCACGCGGATATTCTTGCGACGCTCAAACGTCGAGGTCAGCTCCTCGGAATAGTAAAACGAGTTGTAACTGCCCTGCTCGTAGGACAGGAACGGATAGTCTTCCAAGTCCTCGAGCGTCACGCTGGAGCGGGCCGCCAGCGGATGGTCGGCACAGACGAAGACATGCGGCGTGGCGCAGAAAAGCCCCTCGAATACGAGCTCGTTGGCCGCCAGCATGCGCTCGATAACCTCGCGGTTATGCTCGGATAAGTACAGGATGCCCAGTTCGCTTTTCATATGCGCGACGTCCTCGATAATCTCGTGAGTCTGCTCCTCGCGCAGGGTAAAGTCATATCGCGCGGCATCGAACTCACGGATCACATCGACAAACGCGTTGACGGCAAAGGAATAATGCTGGCAGCTCACACTAAAGTGCGGCACCTGCTCGGACGCGCCCTTGTACTTGCCTTCGAGCAGATCCGCCTGATCGAGCACCTGGCGCGCGTAGCCCAAGAAGGTCTCGCCCTCCTCGGACACAATGACACCCTTGTTGGTGCGCTCAAAGATGTGCACACCCATCTCGTTTTCGAGATCGCGGATCGACGCGGTAATCGAAGGCTGCGACACAAAGAGCCGGCGCGAGGCCTCGGTGATGCTGCCGCATTCGGCAACTTTGACGACATACCTGAGCTGTTGAAGCTTCATGATGGCCTCCCTAGACGTCCGCGATACCCGAACCCGCCGCATCTGCCTGACGCATAAACGACGGCATCTCCCCCGTCGCGGCGCAGGCGGCAATCTGATGCAGAGCCCCGGCAACCGCATCGTCTGCCGCAGCGCCGATATGCCAGCGCGCGGCAGCCGTGACGGCCTCGTTGGCATTGGCGACCGCAACGGAGTTGGGAACGGCATCGATCATGGGCAGATCGTTATCGGAGTCGCCAAATACGGCCACCTCGTCGGACGTCAGGTCCAAAGCGCGCGCCAGCTCCAGCGCGGCGCAACCCTTGTCCCAACCTGCTGGAAGAATGTCGAACAGGCGCACACGATTATTGGGAAACACGAGCGAGAGTTCCGGCACCTCAGCGGCAACGCGCTCGCGTAGCTCTGCGAGCTCCTCACGCGAACGAGCACTCCAGATATTCGCCTTGAACGCCGACGCGTCATCGACGACAGGACGGCACGGGGCTTCTTCGCCCTTGAGCCATGCGTTGCCGCCCGACTCCATGGCGCGGCGCACGCGCTCGGGGTCGCTCGTCACACAATAGGCATCGTTGCCCCAAAAGTCATCGCCCAGGCCGTAGACCTTCAGATACGTATCGTCGGTCTCTTGCTCCAAGTAGTCAGCCAAGCGCATAAGGGCGGCATTGTCGGTCGCATGCGAGGCTACCACCTCGCCGTCCACAAACATGACCTGGCCGTTGCAGAACGCGCCGGTCGAGAAGCACTCGGCGCGATTGCGGAACATCCAGCCCATCGCGGAGGGCTGGCGACCCGAAACCGGGCCAAAGTGCAGACCCGCCGCCTGCATGGCATGAATGCCCTCGATGGCGTAGTCGCTGGCGCCGTCATGCCCGGCTGGAATCAGCGTATCGTCCATATCGGTCAGCACAAGTTTAATCATAAGGCCCCCTCGGTCATTCTTAATCCCGTCTATTGTACCGACCTGCCAAAAAGAGACAGGTTTATATTGGCAGGTTTTATCTGGGAAAACGCAAAGCCCCAGTTGTTACCTGCCAAAATAAACCTGTCCCTTTTTGGCAGGTGCGCTAGTATAGGGAACAACAGATTCGATGCGGGAGTGCCGGCGGTGCAAACCACAAGGCTGAGAGGGCATGGGGCCCAATCCTTTGAACCTGTCAGTTAATGCTGGCGTAGGGAGCATGCCGCCTTTTTAGGGGCGCTGTCTATGCACAGCGCCCCTTTTCTATGCCAAGGAGGCATGTGCAGTGATCGATTCGAAACAGCTCAAGCAAAACGTGGTCAAGGCCGTGGAGGAGATTCGCGCCACCAATCCGATGGCGGGCTCCATCACCAACACGGTGACGATTGACTTTGTCGCCAACGCGCAGCTCGCCGTGGGCGGATCGGCCGCCATGGTCTATCTGCCCGACGAGGGCGAGGCGCTCGTTGCCGGCGGCGGCGCCATCTATCTGAACATGGGCACACTCTTCCCCATCTACGAGCAGACGATTCCCCGCGCGGCCAAGGCGGCACACGACGCCGGCAAGCCCTGGGTGCTCGATCCGGTGGGCCTGGGCATCGGCAGCCTGCGCACCCAACTGGTAGGCGAACTCAAGCAGTACAAACCCGCCATCGTGCGCGGCAATGCCTCCGAGATTATCGCGCTCGCCGGCCTGTGGGGCCTTGAGGGCGAAGCGGCCGATCTGAGTCGCGTGCGCGGTGTCGATACCACCGACACGGTAGACGCCGCCCGCGGCGCCGCCGTGGCGCTCGCCCGCTACACCGGCGGCGCCGTTGTGGTCTCGGGCGAAGTCGACCTGATTACCGACGGCACGACCGTGGCCAAGTCCCACGGCGGCAGCCCGCTCATGTCCAAGATCACCGGCTGCGGTTGTTCGCAGGGCGGCGTGCTGGCCGTGTACGCCTGCGCCGCCGACCCGTTTACGGCAGCCGTCTGCGGCACCGCCGTCTACAACGTTGCCGGCACGCGTGCCGCCGCCGTCGCCGATGCCCCGGCAAGCTTTAAGGTCGCCTTTATCGACGAGCTCTACCGCGCGACCGCCCAGGACATTGCCGATAACCGACTCGAGCTCGAGGAGGCATAAGCCATGTCCGAGCCCGCAACCGATGCCGGCATGAACACACTCGTCGCCGTGGCCATCGCCCCATGCGGTACCGGCGATGAGCTGTCCGCCGAGGTCGCCGAGGTCGTGCGTGTCATTCGCGAGAGCGGCCTTCCCAACCGCACCACCTCGATGTTCACCGAGATCGAGGGCGACTGGGACGAGGTCATGCAGGTCGTGCGCGACGCGACCTTTGTGTTGGCGAGCAAGGGCATCCGCACCGAAGTCGTGCTCAAAGCCGATATTCGACCCGGATTTACCGACACCATGACCGGCAAACTCGAGCGCATGGAAGCACAGATCAAAAAGCAGGAGGAATCACGATGAGCATCCGCGACAACCTTGATATCTCGGCCTATCTGGTACTCGGCCCCGAAAACACGCTCGGGCGCCCCGTGGGCGATGTGGTGGCCCAGGCACTCGATGCCGGCTTTACCTGCATCCAGGTGCGCTCCAAGGTGGCAAGCGCCCGCGAGATCATCGCGCTGACCGGCGGCGCCGCGCAGGCAATCGCACAGGCTGGCAAGACCGGTCAGGTCGCTTTGCTGATCGACGACCGCCTGGACTGCGTACTCGCCGCGCGCGAGCAGGGCATTGCTGTCGACGGCGTGCACGTGGGCCAGAGCGATATTCCCGTCGAGGTCTGCCGCAAACTTTTGGGCCCCGATGCCATCGTGGGCCTTTCGGCCCGTTGCGAGGAGATGCTCGAGTACGTCAAGACCGCCGACATGAGTTTGGTCGACTACCTTGGCATCGGCCCGCTCCACGAGACCGAGACCAAGCGCGACTGCGGACGCGCGGCCGATGGCTCTATCATCACCAAAAGCTTTGAGGACCTGGCCGCACTCCACGCGGCAAGCCCCGTGCCCATCGTGGTGGGCGGCGGCGTCAAGACGGCCGACCTGCCGCAGCTTAAGGCCACCGGCGTCGACGGCTTCTTTGTGGTGAGCGCCGTCTGCAGCGCCGATGATCCCTACGCCGCGGCCAAGGAGCTCGTCGACACCTGGCAGCAGGCATAGGCATAGGCCGAACAGCTGATTCGCAGCCTCATATCTTCAATAGCGGAAAGCGCATCCCAGTTTGGACCTCCATTCCGGGATGCGCTTTCCATATAGAGGCTCAACGGGAAACCGCATCCCAGTCTGAACGCATATTCCGGGACGTACTTTCCGAAACCCCACCGCTTGGGAAACTGTAACCCGTTCTGAGCGCTCATTCTGGGACGCGCTTTCCGCCGAGTCCACGGCAGCTTGCCCTACCCCGCCAGATACGATTCCAACGCCGGCAAGGTCGCCTCCGCATCGCGGCGACCAATCTGGTAGATGCGTTCAAGTTCATCGGGCTCGCGACACAGCGACGGCACCTTCACCGATTCGCTCGGCCGCACCACAAAGATCTCGCCGG
>CAUBMI010000054.1 GCA_958436995.1 uncultured Collinsella sp. | reverse complement strand
GCCCTGGCGTCAAGGTCGATCCCGCTATCCAGCGCGACTTCCTGGCTGAGTAACTAACAGTTACTGCCTGAGCAAAGCAAGCATTGCTAAAGAGACCCGGTTCTGCCTCGTGCAGGACCGGGTCTCTTGCTTTTGAGTCAACGAAACCACCACGAAGGGGACAGGCACCCTTGTGGTGGTTTTACTTGTGTTGTACTTTAGCGCGATGTAGTACTACCCGAGGCCGAAGGGAGCCCAACATGTTTAAGAACACGCAACAGCTCCTAGGCCTAGCGCTACTAGATTGGATAGCGCGCTAGGGTTGTAATCTCGCTATAACGATTTGTTGTACCCGGGTGCGCTATCGTTTGCCGCTTTCAGGCGTGATGAGCGACACGGGTATTTTTCTATCTCTAGGCCTTCTCTCTCTCCTGAAAGCCATCTGTCATAAAACGGTCAATCAGGAGGAACATATAAGCCGCAAAATCACAATCTTTGACGCCACCCTGTGCGACGGTGAGCAGTCGCCGGGCGCCAGCATGAATACCGAGGAAAAGCTCTTCATCGCCCGCCAGCTGGTGCGCATGAACGTGGACGTTATCGAGGCGGGCTTTCCCATCTCGAGTCCTGGTGACTTTCGCTCCGTACAGGAGATTGGCAAGATTGCGGGCGACCGATGCACGGTATGCGGCCTGACGCGCGCTGTCGACAGGGATATCGAAGTGGCTGCAGAGGCGCTCAAAACGGCCCAGAGGCCCCGTATCCATACAGGGCTGGGTGTGAGCACCAGTCACCTGCGCGACAAGCTCCATATGACTGAGGAAAGGGCAATTGAGTGAGCGATCCATGCCGTCAAACATGCTCGCAAGTTCGTTGACGATGTTGAGTTTTATGCCGAGGATGCCGGCCGCTCCGATCAGGAGTTTCTGGTGCGCATTATCGAGGCGGCCGTAAAGGCCGGTGCCACGGTCGTGAACATCCCCGATACGATGGGCTACAGCATGCCGTGGGACTTTGGCGCCCGCATCCGTGACCTGCGCGGGCGCTGCGGGTGCGGCCGGTCAGCGTGCGGTCGACGTGATGGAGTATCGCGAGTACGAGATTGAGCGCATTGCGCGCCAGGCATTTGAGGCGGCGCGCAAACGTCGCGGCAAGGTGACGAGCGTTGATAAGCGCAACGTGCTGGAGACGAGCCGCATGTGGCGCGAGATCGTGCATCGCGTGCAAGACGAGGAGTACTCCGACGTGGAGCTTGAGGACCTGCTCGTCGACAACGCCGCCATGCAGCTCATCAGTCGACCGGCAGACTTTGACGTCGTGGTGACGGAGAACATGTTCGGCGACATCCTGTCCGATGAGGCGGCTCAGATTACCGGATCGCTCGGTATGCTTGCCTCTGCCTCGCTGGATGATGGCGTATCGCTGTTTGGGCCGAGCGCTGGCAGCGCTCCTGACATCGCGGGGCTCGGCGTGGCCAATCCGCTGGCTCAAATCTTGTCGGTGGCGATGCTGCTGACCTACGCGCTCGACATGGGCGAGCAAGCCGCGTGGATCGAGAGCGCCGTGGCGCGCGTGCTCGACGAGGGCTGGCGCACCCGTGACATCGCCGATGTCAACACCCCGGCAGATAAGATCCTCGGCACCACGACGATGGGCGACAAGGTCGTCGCCGCGCTGTAGGCGATGCCGATTCAAGCTGTCAAATATCTCAATCTGTAACATCTAAGGGGCAAAATCGTTCCTACCTGTTACAGATTGAGATTTTCGGCCGAGCATCCGTGGTCTGTCTCGATCTGTAACAGCTAACCGATTATTTGGGCCCTACCTGTTACAGATTGAGACAAACCGTTGGGACAGGTCGGACGAGTCAGCAAAACCACCACAAAGGTGCCGGTCCCCTTCGTGGTGGTTTTTAGCGCAACGAGGTGTTCCCAGCCGACCATACGGGCGGCCTTGCGCTCACGCTGCTCGATGACAGCGCATCTTTAGACGCGAAGTGCGGAACCGGGTGCATATACGAGCCGCGTAGCGTTACGAATTCATGGGAATGACCGTATCGCCAATTTGTACGCTTGCAATCTTGTCTGTGTCACAAACTTGCGAGAACGGCCAGGTCTTGTGGACATCAGTGGCGCCGTTATCCAGTTTATTTGCGAAATAGCCGCTGTGGCTGGTTGCGTCCTCAACATGACCGTCTTTGAACGTCACGATGAGGGGTATGTTGCCAACGGCATCCATAGACTCCTCCATGTTTTGAGACATCTTGCCGCTGTTGTTGTCGTGTTCGATGGAACGATCTATGTTGTAGCGGACTGAAACGCCAACGCAGGATACGGTGGCCTCTTGAATCGTCGCCTTGGTGCCGTTAAAGTTGACCGATTTGGGCGCGGGAATCGTAACGGATGTATCTTCGTAATTCAGCTGGAACTTAAGATCCCATGGGCCCGTAAGTATTTTCTTATACTCGGGAAGCTCTTTGCCAGCACGTGGCACAACGAGAGAGTTGATATGCGTGCGGACGGTCCTGCCCATAAGGCCGGGTGATTCAACGCTGAACTGTGTAAAGTATTGAATGCTGGAGTCATTGGGGTTCTTGTCAATGAGCCATGATTGGCCTTGGCCGCCATGCTCGCCATCAACGTATACGTTTCCATCGACACTTCCGGCGATAGTTCCGTTCTCGCCCGGCTCGGAAAGCTTTTTCAGGGCAGCGGGATCGTCGAACGTAAGCGTATAGGCGATGGTAACCATATCCTTGTCGCCCATGATGGCGTCGGCGGTCACGGTGACTCCGTTGTTGGAGCAGCTAGCACCGACGGGCCGGCCAATACGGTCGATGATCTCGGTTTGAGAAGCAGGTCCGTCAAAGATGTCGGAAAGCATGTCAGAAGGAAGCGGCAGGACGCCTGTTGCCATAGCCGTGCCAGCGCCTCCAATGACGATAGCGAGGACTGCCGTTACAGCGGCAATGCGAGCGACTGTTCTTACGGGATGGCGGGCGATGCGCGGCTTGCGTCGCGTGCCATTAAAGTTGCTTTGAGCGGTCGCCGCATCGCTCGAGGCGACGGACTGAGCAATCGAGTTTGCCATGTGCTGCTTCGCATTATCGGTAAACGAAATGTGCTCCAGGGCGTGGCGATAGTCATTCGAATTCGTAGTCATTGTGGTCTCCTTTCAAGGAAAGCCGAAGTGACGCACGTCCGCGGCTAAGGTGCTGGGCGGTTGCAGCTGGCGTCGCGTGAACGGCGTCTGCGATTTCCCTGATGCTCATGCCTGCGTAGTAGTGCAAAAAGATGGCGATGCGCTGTGCTTGAGGCAGGGCCGTGACAGCGGAAAGAATGGCGCAGTCGCGTTGCGCGAATTCTTGCTCGGTATGTGTTACGGGTGCGCAGAAATCGGGGAGCGAATCGAGGTCGACAACCGGGTGATTCGCGTGCGTACGGCCGATATCGCGACATGCGTTCAGTGCGACTCGGATCACCCAAGCACGTTCGTGTTCGAGCGAGTCGAACGGTTGAGTGCGTTGGAGAATCTTGATCAGCGTGTCCTGGCAGATGTCTTGAGCGTCGTCAGCGGATCCAAGGGCCGAATAGCACAATCGAAGGATGAGGTCGGAATACGTGTCGACCAAGCGCTTTGCTTCCCGCTCGATCTGATCGGCATCGCATCGGAGCGTGCTATTGCGGTTACGGCGTGCAGGCATAGTGTCACCTCCAATTGGTCGTGGTGGATATAGGGAAGGCGTCTCGCGAGGTCCCTCTACATACAACACGGTCGAGACTGCATAAGTTGACAAAAAAAGACGGCACGTGAGCGCCGTCCTTACAAAACAATGAGTGTTCTCGTTAATTACACAAGCACCGTGATGGACAGGTCGGACGAGTCAGCAAAACCACCATAAAGGTGCCTATCCCCTTCGTGGTGGTTGTTGGCAGTTACCAGGGGGTTCTGGCGGTTGAAGACTCGATTGCTTCGTGGCGTTTGAGCTCGCGGCGCATGGTTTGCGAGTTGAGCCAAGCGGCCTTCCAACCGCGCGTGGGGTAGCGCGCCTCGTCAATTTCGATCTTGGTATAGCCGCAGGCGTTGACAATCTTCGTTCCGCATGGGTGTTGGCGCTCGCGTTGAAAGTTGGGGCCGTAGCTTTGGTGCACATGCCCGTGAATCATATAGTCGGGACCCCAAGACTCAAGAGCCGCATTAAAGCACTCGAATCCTCGATGCGGCAGGTCGTCCAGGTCGCCCATGCCTGCGACGGGTGCATGGGTAAGTAGAATATCGCATCCGTCTACCAGTGCGATTTTTCGCGATAGCTTGCGCATGCGTTTTGCCATCTCGCGCTCGGTATACATGTTCGCGCCGTCGCGGTAGCGCATGGAACCGCCCAGACCCGCAATGCGAATACCTCGGTACACATATACGCTGTCCTCAACACAAATGCACCCGCCCGGTGCATGGCGCGCGTAGCGGTCGTCGTGGTTGCCACGAACGTACACAAGCGGTTTGTTGATGACAGTGACCAAAAACTCAAGATAGTCCGGATCCAGGTCGCCTGCGGATAGAATCAGGTCAACGTCCTCAAAGCGCTCCTTGCGAAAACATTCCCACAGGCAGCGCTCCTCTACATCGGCAATGGCTAGGATATTCATAGGGCACGGACCTCCGGCTCGTTATCGAGCTGCGGAATCGAGCCTATAACGTTGTCAGCCAGCCAGTTCATCTCGACAATCTGCGTACTCGGCAGGGGAGGGAAGCCCTCAATCTGAACCACGCCGTCCTGGCTGTGGAGCTCGCCGCCAAATGGGTTGATGGAGCCCTCGACAATGCCGTTGCGAAGCAGCTGCACAAGTTTACGCGTCTGATAGGGTAGGCCCGGAGCGTAGCGAATATCGATGACGCCGGAGCTCATACCGTACCAGTAGTTGACGGCGCGCACCTGCTGGTCATCGGCGGTCTCGTCCCATGTGCCGTGCAGTAGGCTGCGTACGATGAGTTCGTAGTAACGGCCCCAGTTCCATACCGGCATAGCAATACCGGTAACTTCCTTGCCGTTTACCAGACGGTGAAGCCCGTAGGCGGTGGGGTCCTCGAGAGACTTGGACATATCGGCGCCGGTCATGACGCTCACGCCCTCGCGACACATGGCTTCGGCAAGACCGCCGGCGGGAACATCTCCCCAAGTGAGGATAATCTGCGCACGAGGGTCGAGCAGCGAGGCACCGATAGCGAAGGCGTTGATTTCGCTCAGCGCGCCCGAGGCGAAGACCGACGCATGGTAGCCAATACGGTGGTTGTCGGCCATGCTGGCGGCAAGGGCGCCCAGTAGGAACTTGGCCTCGTACATCTTTCCAAAGTACGAGCGGACGCTTTGGTGGGGAAGGCCGATTGAGCAGTTAAGGAACCGCACCTGGGGATACTCGACTGACGCCCTGAGCGTGTATTCCATGAGCCGGTGTGAGGTCGAGAAGATGACGTTCGCCCCGTGCTTTACGGCTGTCTCGACGGCGGCGTAGAACACGTCCGAATCGTGGCAGTCCTCGAACGCCTCGGTGCGCACGATGCCGCCAAAGTGCTCATCAAGATACCGGCGGCCCTGGTCGTGTAGGCTGTCCCAGCTCGACGTGGCACAGGGAAACTCGTGGATAAAGGCGATTCGCATGGGATTGGCAGTGGAGTAGACGGTCTTGCTCATAAAGAAGTTGAGCACGCCCGAGGTAGCTTTTGTCGGTGCGCCCTCTTTCTCGTTGGGCTGCGGCGCTTCGACAAGATCGACTTTGTCCTCGTCGCTTTTGCCGGCAATGACAAGCTCGCGCCAAATCTTGCACAGACGGTTGACGACGATATCCGTCGGCGTATCCAGCAGACGGTCCTGGTTGTAGACGTTGAGGTAGACGAGCATGGCATCGGCAGGCGTAATGTCCAAGTGGTCGCCGCCCGCGCGAAGATAGGCGCGCTTAAAGAGCAGGAAGGTGTGACGTAGGTAGTCGACCTTCTTTTGAGGCCATTTTTCGACAAGATCTTGGCCGAGCATTTTGGCAAGCATCTCGTAGCTGCCCTCGCGCGAAAACTCAATCTCGTACAGGGGGCATACGTACCAAAAGGCGCAAAACTCACCGTACAGGCGGCTCTCGACGGAATCCCACTTACCGGGGTACAGACGCGTCACCTTGGCCGAAACCGTCGGAGCGTCAAGGAATTTGAGGACGCTGACACGCTTGTTGCCCTCTTGGACGTAAAAGCGGTGCATGAACTCGGTGACGATGATGGGGTCGCGGTAGCCCTCGGAGATTTGGATATCGTAGAGGTTGGACCATTTGCGGGCGAATTCGGTATTCCAGGGGAGCAGCGGCATAAAGATACACGAAAAGGCGGACTGGCGACCTTTGGTAACCGTGCCGACGACCATTTCGAGCGGAATGTCCCGCAGGCCGATGTTCTCGCGCTGCCCGCAGGGAAGCTGGGCGACCAAGCTGTCGAGGTCCGTAAGATATGGATGCTCGCTTTGGCTGATGGCGCGACGGCGTCCCTGTTCGCCGCGCTTGCGCGCTTGACGATAGGCCTCTTCCATGGTGTCTACTCCCTTAGTCGTTTAAACAACGATATGAACCATGGTACCACGATGCGAAACCACCACAAAGGTGCCTGTCCCCTTTGCGGTGGTTTTAGGCGATGATGGGGGCGATGGCGCGGATGCAGGCGTCGGCTGCCGTAAAGGTGGTGCTGTCGTCACTGACGATAAAGATGATCTTACCCTTAATGCCAAAGTCGCCGATCTCGCTAAAGAGCACGTAGGGTTCCTTGTCAAAGCCCGAGATGGGTGAAACGGCGACCTTGGTGGCACAGGCGAGCTCGTCTGCCAGCGCATCGAGCGAGTCCCACTTTGACGTGTCCTTCACCGCGACGGGAACGACAACGCGTCCAAAGGGCATGAGGTGCACGAGTGTGTTCTTGGAGATGTTGGAGTTGGGGACGATGATGGTCTGTCCGCAGGCGTCCTCGATGGTCGTGTGGCGCCAAGTGATGTCCTGGACCACGCCCGACACGCCGCCGACCTCGATATTGTCGCCGGGCTTGATGATGCCCATAAAGGTCACTTGCATGCCGCCGATAAGGTTTGATAGCGTGTCCTGAAAGCCGAGCGAGATGGCGATGCCGCCGACGCCAAGAGCGGCGACAAGCGCGTTTGCGTTAATGCCAAAGCAGTTGTCGAGGATAAAGCTGCCGCCGATCATCCAAATGACGGCACGCGCGATGTTGATGAAGATGCTCGATGCGGGAAGCGGGTTGTCGTCACGGTTGAGTAGGTGGTGCAGGGTCTTGGATGCCACCTTGGCGGCGATGGCGGTGACTATTACCAAGATGACGGCCCAGATGATGTTGTGGACCCAGCGCTGCTCAAAGAAATGAAGAATCGGTTCAAACAATTCCATGTAGGGAAAACCTCCTAATGATCATTCAACCATGATACCCACCAAAAAGCCCGTCCGATCACATCGGACGGGCCGATAACTTGAGATGGGGTGGCCGCGGTGGCGTAAGCTGGGCCGCCGGCGAGCACGCCGGCAAGGAGTGCGGCGGTCAAGCAAGACGGGGAAGGAGTCTTCTCATGGCAGTTTCCTTAGTTCTTAACCAGTGGTTCCTGCTGACGCTGGATTATCGACATGATATGCGAAAACCGTCGCAAAGGTATCTGTTCCTTTGCGGCGGTTTTGACGTTTGCGCAGATAAAACCTGCCAAAATAAACCTGTCCCTTATTGGCAGGTTTTAGCTCAGCAGCATGCGGTCGTTGGCGAGCTCGCCGCCCGAGACCTCCTCGAACTTCTGCAGCAGGTCGGCAACGGTGAGCGACTTCTTCTCGTCGCCCGCCACGTCGTAGATAACGTGGCCCTCGTGCATCATGATCAGGCGATTGCCCAGACGGATGGCGTCATTCATGTTGTGCGTGACCATGAGCGTGGTCAGGTGGTTCTCGTCGACAATCTCCTCGGTCAGATTGAGCACCTTAGAGGCGGTCTTGGGGTCGAGTGCCGCGGTGTGCTCGTCGAGCAGCAGCAAGCGCGGCTTGGTGAGCGTGGCCATGAGCAGCGTGAGTGCCTGGCGCTGGCCACCCGAAAGCAGGCCGACCTTGGCGTTGAGGCGCGTGTCCAGGCCAAGGTCCAGGCGCTTGAGCAACTCAACGTACTCGTCCTTCTCGGCCTTGGTGACGCCCCACGAAAGGCCGCGACGCTGGCCGCGACGCTTGGCGAGGGCCAAGTTCTCGGCAATCTGCATGTCGGCTGCGGTGCCGCGCATGGGATCCTGGAACACGCGGCCCAGGTACTTGGCGCGCTGCGACTCGCTCAGGCGCGAGATGTCGGTGCCGTCGAGCTCAATAACGCCCGAATCGAGCGGGTACACGCCGGCGATCATGTTGAGCAGCGTGGACTTGCCGGCGCCGTTGCCGCCGATCACGGTTACAAAGTCGCCGTCATTCAGGGTGAGGTCGACGCCGGTGAGCGCGCGCTTCTCGGTGACGGTGCCCTTGTTAAAGGTCTTCTTGACGTGCGAGAGCTTAAGCATCTGCCTCATCTCCCTTCGTGTAGGAGCTGCGGAGCTTATAGCGCTCCCAAACCACGGGCACGCACAGGGCCACGGCGACAATCACAGCAGAGAGCAGTTTCATGTCGTTGGCGTCCATGCCCAGCTGCAGCACGATGGCGCGGATGAGGAAGTACACCACGGAGCCAAAGACGGCGGAGGCCAGACGGACGGAGAACTGCGTGAGACCGCCGGGCAGCAGGCGACCGAGCACCTCGCCGATGACGATGGCGGCAAGACCGATAACGATGGCGCCGGTGCCCATGCCAATGTCGGCATACTTCTGGCTCTGGCAGATGAGCGCACCCGAAAGGCCAATGAGGGCGTTGGAGAGCACGAGGGCGATCATTTTGGTGGTGTTGGTGTTAACGCCCAGGGCGCGGATCATGTACTCGTTGTTGCCGGTGGCACGCAGCGCCGAGCCGATCTCGGTGCCAAAGAACCAGTACAGGATGGCGACGATGGCCACGGCCAGCACAATGCCTAGGATAATGGCAACAGTGGACTGCGGCAGGCCCGTCATGTTGCTGACGGATGAGAAGATAGTGCCCTTGGCAAGGATGGGCGTGTTGGACTTGCCCATGATGCGCAGGTTGATGGACCACAGACTGATCTGCGTCAGGATTCCGGCGAGGATTGCGGGAATCTCAAAGACGGTGGTCAAGATGCCCGTGACGGCGCCCGCGATGGCGCCGGCGCACATGCCGGCCAGCACGGCGAGCAGCGGGTCGACGTTGTTATTGACGATGAGCACAGCGCAGACGCAGCCGCCGAGGGCAAAGCTGCCGTCGCAGGTCATATCGGGAATGTCGAGCAGGCGGAACGTGATAAACACGCCAAGCACCATAATGCCCCAGAGGACGCCCTGCGAAACGGCGCCCTGCAATGCAATGAGCATGCTTCATACCTCCTAGGATAGGGTGGACACGTGATGTTCCATAATAGCGGTAACAATGTATAAGAGAGCGACGGACAGACATTTGTTTTATCTGGAACAAGCAGGGCGAACGCCGGTCTTTGGCGTCCGCCCCAATGGCTCAGATATTGAATAACGCAGCTATGGCGCAAGCACGGGCCCTAACCGCGTTGCCGCACATGGGCGCTACTCGTCCAGAGCGGAAAGGTCGATGCCCAGTGCCTCGGCCATCTCGTCGTTCTTGACGACGACCAGGTCCTTGCTCGAGAGGTGCTTGATCGGCATATCCTCGGGCTTGGCCTCGCCCTTCAGGATCTTAACGGCCATCTCGCCCGCGGCGTAGCCCAGGTCCTTATAGTTGATGGAGAGGGTGAACAGGCCACCGGCCATGCACATGCCCTCCTCGCCAGTCACGTAGGGAAGCTTGTTTTCCTTGCAGATCTGGCCCACCTGCGAAGCGCCCGCGGCGATGGTGTTGTCGGTGGGGGAGTAGAGCGCGTCGACCTTGCCCACGGCGGACTCGACGACGGACTGGATCTCGTTGGAGCTCGAGACGGTGAAGTCGGTGTACTCCAGGCCCAGCTTGCCGAGTTCCTTCTTGGCGGCCTTGATTTGGACGTCGGAGTTGGACTCGGCGGTGCAGTAGAGCAGACCGACCTTCTTTACATCGGGCAGGACCTTCTGCATCATCTCGAGCTGCTCGGCGACCGGGGTGAGGTCGGAGGCACCGGTGACGTTGGTGCCGGGCTTGTCGTTGTCCTGGACCAGGCCGGAGGCGGCGTAGTCGGTGATGGCGCAGCCCACGATGGGGATATCGGCCGTGGCGCCGGCGGCGGCCTGCGCGGCAGGCGTGGCGATGGCGTAGATCAGGTCGACGTTGTCGCCCACAAACTTGTCGGCGATGGACTTACACGTGGACTGGTCGTTCTGGGCGTTCTTCTGATCGATCTTGACCTTAAGGCCGCTCTTCTTGATGGCCTTGACAAAGCCGTCATTGGCGGCGTCGAGTGCGGAGTGCTCGGTGAGCTGCAGAACGCCGATGGTGTAGTCGGAACCGGCGGCTGCGGAGCCGGAACCAGAGTTGCCGCCGCATCCGGCAAGCGGGGCCAGTGCGAGCAGACCGGCGGAGACCAGAAGGCTCCTGCGGCTGATGGTGATGTCCTTCATATCGTTACCCCCAGTATAGAAATGGCTGGAAACACTGCACTCAAACAAAGTACAAGTGGAACTATAGTAGCGCGGATGTCCATTTTTACAATAACCTGGCGGGTTTTTTAATACAGAATCGGATGGGCGGTACGGGTAGTCGAATGGGCGGCGAAGGGTCCTATGCGGCTGACGAGGTGTCGTCCTCGTCCAGGGCGGCGAAGAGCTTCTTGCCGTCGAGGAGACGCGTGGTGACGTTTCTCATGCGGCCAATCTCTACGGTACGCAGCGTGTCATCGGCGCCTCGGGTGTCATAGACCGTTCCCAGCAAATACGAGATGCCGTCTCGTTGCTTGATGGCAAAGGGCCGGAGTGTCATCCGTGCCACTTCGACCTCTCCGCGTGCCGTGACGCTCGAAATATCAAAACTCACCGTGGTTCCGTGGTCGATGGCCTGCTCGATGAGCTCGCAGGTGTCGATGCGCTTGACGGGCGTGCGCGGGGCCTTGGTGGATTTGCTGCCCGCGCTTGGAGCGGGCTCGGGTGCATCGAGGTAGCCGCGAACGTCGGCACTCGCCATGGCGACTAAGTGCTGCGCCATGCTTTTTCGGATGGCGATGGGCGTAGAACGGTTGCGCATGACCATGCCGTGGAGCCGGATGATCTCTTCGTCGGTGAGCGGACGGGTCAAGAGTCGATAGCCCACGCCGCGCTTGTACTCAATTTCGTATCCGGCATGGCGAAGTGCGGAGATGGCGGTGTAGATGCTGCGCCGCGCCGCCGAGATGGGCATGCAGGCGGGGTCGTCGGGATGGGCGAGGCGCCGGATCAACTCATCGGAAAGCATGGCCTTGTCCTCGCCAGTGTTTTCGCTTAATAGTTGCAAGATACGAACGGCGCGATAGGCTGCCATCGAGGCGGCGCCCCTCGTCGTGGTCTCGTAGGTTTCAACAGCGGCTTCGGTCATGGTGCCCACGTCCTTTCCGTTTTGGGTGGCGACGGTATGGAGCCTAGGACGCGGGGTTTTCCCAGGGGCGCAGGGCGCTCTGGGCGGTCGGTAGTCGTCGGCAAACGGCGGGTCGAGTTTTCAACAACCCTGCCTAACTGACCAAAACCTTGCCAAAAGCTTGACGGATACCGTTGAAAAAAGCGTCTCTCGACCGATGTCGAGAGACGCTTGTGCGATGAGCGTTGGCGTGTGGCGACGCGAGCTAGCGTCCGACGATTAGAAGTCGGCGTTGCCCACGGTGCGCGGGTGCGGCAGGACGTCGCGGATGTTGCCCACGCCGGTCAGGTACATGACCAGGCGCTCGAAGCCCAAGCCGTAGCCGGCGTGCTTGCAGGAACCATAGCGGCGCAGGTCCAGATAGTACTTGTACTGCTCGGGATTCATGCCCAGGTCCTTGATGCGGGCCTCGAGCAGGTCCAGGCGCTCCTCGCGCTGGGAGCCACCGATGATCTCGCCGATGCCCGGCACCAAGCAGTCGGCGGCGGCGACGGTCTTGCCGTCGTCGTTCATGCGCATATAGAAGGCCTTGATCTCGGCCGGGTAGTCGGTTACGAAGGTCGGGCGCTTAAAGTGCTCCTCGGTCAGGAAGCGCTCATGCTCGGTCTGCAGGTCGATGCCCCAGCTCACGGGATAGTCAAACTTGTGACCGGCGGCGACGGCCTGCTCCAGGATCTCGACGGCCTCGGTGTAGGTAACGCGGGCAAAGTCTGAGTTTGCCACGTGGTCCAGGCGCTCGAGCAGGCCCTTGTCCACAAACTTGTTGAGCATGTTGAGCTCGTCGGGGCAGGTGGCCATAACGTCCTTGAGGACGTACTTGAGCATGGCCTCGGCGTTATCCATGTAGTCGTTCAGATCGGCAAAGGCCATCTCGGGCTCGATCATCCAAAACTCGGCGGCGTGGCGCGTGGTGTTGGAGTTTTCGGCGCGGAAGGTGGGGCCAAAGGTATACACGTCGCCAAAGGCCATGGCAAAGTTCTCGGCATTGAGCTGGCCGGACACGGTGAGGCTCGCATGCTTGCCAAAGAAGTCCTGGCTCCAGTCGACCTCGCCGGACTCGGTGAGGGGCGGATTTTTGGGGTCGAGCGTGGTCACGCGGAACATCTCGCCGGCGCCCTCGCAGTCACTCGTGGTGATGATGGGGGTGTTGACGTAGACAAAGCCCTGCTCCTGGAAGAAGCGGTGGATGGCGGCAGCCGCGACAGAACGGATGCGGAACACGGCGCGGAACAGGTTGGTGCGCGGGCGCAGGTGCTGCTGGGTGCGCAGGAACTCGACGGTTGCGCGCTTCTTCTGCAGCGGGTAATCCGGGGCGCTGACGCCCTCGACCTCGATGGAAGTGGCAGAAAGCTCGAAAGGCTGGGGCGCATCGGGCGTCAGCTTGACGGTGCCGGTGCAAATGAGTGCGGCCGAGACGTTCTGATGGGCGATCTCGTCGTAGTTGTCGAGCGCCTCGCGGTTCATGACGACTTGCAGGTCGCGGAAACAGCTGCCGTCGTTGAGCGTAACGAAGCCAAAGTTCTTCATGTCGCGGACGGACTTGACCCAGCCGGCAACGGTGACGGTTTGGCCGCCGAGCGACTCGGCGTGCGTATAGAGCTGCGCGATTTTGGTGCGGTTCACGTATCCTCCCATAACGGTTGAATGATAGTTATCCATACAGTTCGATATTCTAGCAGCTCGGCTCATTTGGGCTATACAGATAAGGCATTGGCGGGATGGTTTTTCAAACGAAAAGCGCCCGCGGCCAAATGGTCGCGGGCGCTTGACGAGGTGCCTTTTGGCTGTGTGGCGCGGGGCCTGGCTACTTGGTCTTGGCTACCAACAGCGGGTCGCCCAGCTTGACGAGTGGGTTGCCGCCGATAAGCGTACCGGACTCGCCGACATGGTCGATGCTCTTAAGACGATCGAGCTCGGAGACGATGACGGTCACGATGTCCTCGTGACCGGCGGCCTTGATGGCCTCGCGGTCGAAGCTGATGAGCGGCTGGCCTGCCTTGACCGTGTCGCCCATCTCGACAAAGCGGGCAAAACCCTTGCCGTTCATTTCCACGGTGCCCAGGCCAACATGGATGAACACGCGAAGACCGTCCTCGGTGATCATGCCGATGGAGTGGTTGGTGACGGTGGTGGCGCCGATACGGCCGTTAGCGGGGGCGTAAATGGTGCCGGTAATGGGCTCGATGCCGTAGCCCTGGCCGAGCATGCCCGAGGCGATGGTCTCGTCGGGAACCTCACTCAGATTGACGAGCACGCCGTTGACAGGAGCGTAGATGACGCCTTCGCGGGTGGCGAAGCTTGCTGCGGGCGGAACGGACGCCTCGCCCGTCGAGGTGAAGGTGGACTTAAGCGAATCGAGCAGACCCATAGTTGCCTCCAACTTAAATAGGCGCATAGCGCGCGCTTGGTTTGCCGGAAACGTTTCATATGTGTTTCGCGGCTTGGTCAACGCCCCTATTCTACGCTGCTCAACGATACCTCTGAACTGGGATTATGTGATATATCAGTTGAAGGGAAACTTATTGCTGGAGTGTTTCTGCGTCCTGCGCACAACTGGGGTACGCTTAGATGCGAAAAATGAGTGTGCATAATCTGCGCGGAGGGAGCACCTATGATTATTGAGAACCATGCGCTGTGGGGCGAGGAGCCGACCGAGGATTATCCGGCGACGTTTACGTATCTGGGTGCCGAGCCGCTGCCCGACAAGCCCAATGGCCGCCGCCCCGCGGTGATCATCTGCGGCGGAGGCGGGTTTACGCATATCGCTCCGCACGAGCAGGACCCGGTGGCGTTTGCGTTTTTGGACCGCGGCTACCAGGCCTTTGTGCTCAACTATGTGACGAGCGCCACGGGCGACGTGAGCTTTCCGCACCCGCAGGCGGACCTCGCCAAGATGGTCGCTACCGTGCGCGCCAACGCCGACGAGTGGCATGTCGATCCCAAGCGCGTGTGCATCGTGGGTTTCTCGGCGGGCGGCATGATCTGCGCCTCGTTGGCAACGCAGTGGAAGACCGGACCTTTCGCGGGCCTTGCCGGGGCTCGTCCGGAGGATATTCGTCCCGACGCCGTGGTGCTGGGCTATCCGTTGCTCGACCTTGCCTATGTGCGCGATATGCAGACGCGCGACCCGCGCATCGACCTGCGCGTGCCCAAGACGGGTGGCAAGACGGGGCGCGATTTGCTCAACGACTATCTGTCGATGGTGACGGGCGGCGAGGCGACCGATGAGCACCTGGCCGACATTTGCCCTACCACGCACGTTTCGCGCCAGATGCCCCCGACCTTTGTGTGGGGCGTCTCGGACGACAAGACGGCGCCGGTCGCGCAGGTCTACCCGTTTGCGCAGCGCATGGCCGAGGAGGGTGTTGCATGCGAGATGCACGTCTTTGACCAGGGTGGCCACGGCCTTTCGCTCGGCAACGCCAATACCGCGGTCGACAACGAGGACAAGCAGGTTTCCGTCCGTCCCTGGATCCGCCTGG
>CAUBMI010000053.1 GCA_958436995.1 uncultured Collinsella sp. | reverse complement strand
CGTCAGATTGTCCAAATGCGGCCCGCGCAGCGTCAAGCGGTTACGCGGTTTGGTAAAACCGCGTAACCCTAGTAGTTGGCTTCGTAGCCGTTGCCGTCACCGGTGGGCTCTTCGTTGTAGTCCGAATCGCTCGAATCGCTTGAGTCATCAGAATCGTCAGAGCTGACCGATGAGGTTGCGGTACCGTTTGCGTAGTCGTCAGACGTGTTGTTGCTGAGGTCACCGATCGTAGAGCTGGAACCGTCGGAAAGACCCATGGTGTTGGGACCCTTGGGATCCTTGCCGGCATCGACGCGCTCCATCATTTCCTTGAGCTCGTCCTCGTAGACAAAGACGTAGCTCACACCGTCGATCATGGTGCTGTCGTCGGCGTACGAGGGCAGGTTGGCCGAGTAGATACCGTCGACATCCATACCGCGCATGGCATTGACCGTAGCCACGATATCCTGAACGCTCATATCGGTTACGAGCATATCGGACAGCGAATTAACCAGGCCAAAGATCTTCGTGGCATCGAAGTTATTGAGAATCTGGTTGGCAAGGGCGCCAAGCACCTGACGCTGGTGGCGCATGCGCGTGTAATCGCCGTCGGCATAGGTGTAGCGGCAGCGGGCATAGGTAAGGGCGGTGGCACCGTCCATATGCTGCTGGCCAGCGGTAATCTTAATATCCAGGTGCTCGGGGTCGTCAACATCATCGGTTGCGTTAATGTCGATACCGCCAACCGAATCAATCAGCGCCTGCATACCGTCGAAGCTGACCTCGGCATAGTGGGAAATCTGAACACCGCACAGCTCGTTGACCGCCTCGACCATGGCCTCGGCGCCGCCAACGGTATGGCAGGCGTTGATCTTCATGGTCTCGCCCTTGTACTCGACCTTGGTGTCGCGCGGAACGGAAATGAGCGTCGCCTGCTTTTGCGTGGGGTCGATGCGTGCCAGGATAATCGAGTCGGCACGATACGTATCCTCGCCCGGACGGCCGTCGGTGCCAAGAAGCAGCACGTAGAACGGATCCTTTGCCTCATCGGTGTCAACCAGAACCCGACGCAGATTGTCGGTAATGACATTAGAATCGCCGAGCTTGCCCATAATGGTGGCAAACCACAGGCCGGCAGCGGTAGTGGCACTCAGCAGCACGCCAAGCACGACAATGAGCGCGACGTGACGAATCGTGTGGCTACGACGACGTTGGCGAGCTCGCTCGGAATAACGAGCCACGTTATCGCGACTGTAGATCTTGGCCTGCGCACCAGTTGAGGGTCTTCGAGTGGTGGTATCCGCGAGGGGCTTTTTATTAAACATAGGCAACCTGTATTAGTAGATGACGGGATCGGGGACGGTAGCATGCTCGACATGCGCGCCAAGCGCCTGCAGCTTTTCGACAAAATGCTCGTAGCCGCGCTTGATGTGATGGATAGCCGAAACCTCGGTCGTCCCGTCGGCAATCAAGCCCGCTACGACGAGGGCCGCTCCGCCGCGCAGATCGGGCGAGGTAACCTGTGCACCCGAGAAGCCCTTGACGCCATGAATCATGGCATGATGGCTCTCGATACGAATGTCGGCACCCATGCGCACCAGCTCAGAGGCAAACATAAAGCGATTCTCGAAGATGTTTTCGGTAATAACGGAACTGCCGTCGGCAAGGGCGGAGAGCACCATAATCTGCGCCTGCATGTCGGTCGGGAAACCGGGGAACGGAAGCGTCTGGATGTCGACCGGCTTGATACGCTCGGCACGGTTCACATGGACGCCATCCTCGACGCGCTCGCAGTCGATACCCATGAGCTCCATCTTCTTGAGCACCATGCCCAAGTGAATGGGGCAAAAGCCCGTGACATCGACACCGCGATCGTCGGCCATCAACGCACCGGCAACGATAAAGGTACCGGCCTCGATGCGGTCGCCTACTACGCGATGGGTAACAGGATGGAGCTCTTCCACGCCTTCGATAGTCACGACGGGAGTGCCGGCGCCAACAATCTTGGCGCCCATCTCGTTGAGCATGTTGGCGAGATCGACGATCTCGGGCTCGCGGGCGGCATTGTCGATAACCGTGGTACCCTGCGCGCGCACGGATGCCATAATGAGGTTCTCGGTCGCACCGACACTGGCGAACTCGAGCGTGACGGTGGTGCCGCGCAGGCCCTGAGGCGCGCTGGCGTTGATATAGCCGTGGGCGGTATCAAACTCGACGCCCAGGGCCTCAAGACCAAGAATGTGCATATCGATCTTGCGAGCACCCAGGTTGCAGCCGCCCGGCATGGCAATTTTGGCGCGATGGAAGCGGCCCAGCAGGGGTCCCATGACGGCGGTGGAAGCGCGCATCTTGGCAACGAGCTCGTAGGGGGCCTCCCATGAATCGACCTGAGAGGTATCAATCTCGAGCGTGTGCTCGTCGAGAACATCGATCGTAGCGCCCATGCCCTTGAGCACCTTGCCCATCACGTGGACATCGGAAATATCGGGCACGTTCTGCAGCGTCGTCTTGCCCGGCGCCAGAAGCGTTGCCGCCATGAGTTTGAGCGCGGAGTTCTTGGCACCCGAGACGGGCACGGAGCCTCCGATGGCGTGGCCACCCTCAACGCGGATAATATCCAAGGTCTACCCTTTCAAAAAGCATGCCCGGGGTGGCTGGGCCATCCCGGGCATGATGTGTTCGCAAATGGTCGAACGCTAAATCGTTTGACTATTGGGCAAGCTTGAGCTTACACCATGCGATTTCATTATAGAGGTAGGCGCGGCGTGCATCATCCTCCGACAAATTACCCAGCTTCTCTTCAAAACCTTGAATATCAGCTTTAAGCTTGTCGGCATCGACGGTCGCCAAATCGCAAGCGCGCTCGGCGAGAACGGTCACGACATCGTCCGCAACCTGGGCATAGCCGCCGGCCACGGCAAACGTGTGGTCGACAGTGCCCATGGCCTTATCGGAAACGCGAACGTAACCGCGGTCGATCGTGCAGATCTCGCTGGAGTGAGCAGGCAGGACGCCAAACTCGCCATCCGTGGACGGAATCGACACAAACGCAGCGTCGCCCTCATAGGCGCAGCTCACGGGGCACACGATGCGGATACGCATAACCTACTTCTCCCCCATCTTGCGGGCGCGCTCGCGCACGTCCTCAATCGTGGAAGCATAGCGGAAAGCCTGCTCGGGCAGGTCATCGGCCTTGCCGTCGACAATCTCGGCAAAAGAGCGGACGGTATCCTCGACGCGGACGTAGACACCGGGGTTGCCGGTGAACTTCTCGGCGACGTGGAAGGACTGCGAGAGGAACTGCTGAATCTTACGGGCACGGTTGACCGTAAGGCGCTGCTCCTCGGACAGCTCGTCCATACCCAGAATGGCGATGATGTCCTGAAGGTCGGAGTACTCCTGCAGGAGCTCCTGGACCTTGACGGCGACACGGTAGTGCTCCTCGCCAACGATCGAGGGATCGAGAGCGTCGGAGGAAGATGCGAGCGGGTCGATAGCCGGGAACAGGCCGAGCGACGAAATGCTACGCGAAAGAACCGTGGTGGCGTCGAGGTGCGTAAACGTCGTGGCAGGCGCCGGGTCGGTCAGGTCGTCTGCGGGGACGTAGACAGCCTGGACGGAGGTAATGGATCCCGTCTTGGTCGAGGTAATGCGCTCCTGGAGGTCACCCATCTCGGTAGCCAGTGTGGGCTGGTAACCAACGGCGGACGGCATACGGCCCAGCAGTGCGGAAACCTCGGAACCCGCTTGGGAGAAGCGGAAGATGTTGTCGATGAACAGCAGGACGTCCTGGCCGCGATCGCGGAAGTACTCAGCGGTGGTAAGGCCGGCCAGACCGATGCGCAGACGCGCTCCAGGCGGCTCGTTCATCTGACCATAAACCAAGCAGGTCTTGTCGATAACGCCAGACTCGCTCATCTCGAGGAACAGGTCGGTGCCCTCGCGGGTACGCTCGCCGACACCGGTGAACACCGAGGTGCCGCCGTGCTCCTGGGCGAGGTTGTTGATAAGCTCCTGAATCAGAACGGTCTTGCCGACGCCGGCGCCGCCGAACAGGCCGGTCTTGCCGCCACGGATGTAGGGCTCGAGCAGGTCGACGGCCTTGATGCCGGTCTCGAAGATCTCGGTCTTGGTGGTGAGCTCGTCAAAGCGGGGCGCTGCATGGTGGATGGGGTAGAACTCCTCCACCTCGGGCATGGGCTTGCCGTCGACGGGCTTGCCCATGACGTTCCAAATGCGACCGAGCGTCTTGGGACCAACGGGCATCTTCATGGGCTCACCGGTATCGGTGGCGATGAGGCCGCGCTGCAGGCCGTCGGTCGAGGACATGGCGACCGTGCGGACGACGCCGCCCGGAAGCTGGCTCTCGACCTCAAGGATCGTGCTCAGATGACCGATCGGGGTCTCGGCCTCGACCGTGAGCGCGTTGTAGATCGGGGGCACCGCGCCGTCAAACTTGACGTCGACGACAGGGCCGATGATTCGCACGATGCGACCATCACCGGCAGTCGTCTTCTTGGTGGCTTCCTCGACCGCAAGCTTTACGGTGTTATTAGCCATTACTGTTCCTCCAATGCTGAGGCTCCGCCGACGATCTCGTTGATCTCGGTCGTGATCGAAGCCTGGCGCACGCGACTATACGTGCGGGTAAGGGTCGAGATGATCGCGGTGGCGTTTTCCGTCGCGGAGTGCATGGCCTTGCGGCGTGCACCCTGCTCGGCAGCCGCCGAATCGATCAGGGCCTGGTAGATGACCGTCAGGATATAAGACGGCACAAGCTTGCCGAGAACATGCTCAGGAGAGGGCACGAACTCGAACGTGGACGAGATGCGCTTAGGGGCGTCGGTCTCGTTCTTACGCGGACCGTGGGCCATAGCGATCATCTCGGGGTCGAGCGGCAACAGATGCTCGACGCGAAGCTCCTGATCCACGCGGTTCTTGGCGTGGTGGTAGACAAGCTCGACACGGTCAAGCTCACCGGCACGATACGCATCGCAGATATGAGAGGAAATCATGCGGGCCTGATTGAAATCGGGCTCAGAGGAGTTGCCCTCAAAGTGCATGACAACGTTTGCGCGGTCACGGAAATACGTGGCCGGCTTACGCCCGCACGCGATGATCTCGCACTCGATGCCGTCGTTCGCCCAAGAAGCGGCGAGCTTTTCGGCCGTGCGCTCCACCGTCGTATTGAAACCGCCGGCAAGGCCGCGGTCCGAGGCAATAACGACAATCAGGCCATGCTTGACGCTCTCATGCTTCTGCAGCATGGGATCGGTGCCCGAACAGGAGGCGTCGCCGGCGACCGTCAACATGACGTCGGTCAGCGCCTCCTTATAGGGCTCGGCCTGCTTGGAGCGATCGAGGGCACGACGGATCTTGGCCGTAGAGACCATCTCCATCGTGCGCGTGATCTGCTTGGTCGTGGTAACCGAGGAGATTCGCTTCTTAATGTCGCGAAGGTTGGCCATGGGGCTTAGTTCTCCTCTGATCCAGAAACATCCGAATGGTGCTTGGCCATGAACTGCTGCTTGAAGTCGCCGATGACGCGCAAGAGCTCAGCCTTGGTGTCATCATCGATCTTCTTGGCGCGAACCTTGTCGAGCAGCGAGCCAAAGCCATTGTCCATGTACTCGATGAGCTCGGCACGGAAGGGCAGCACGTCGGCGATCTCCAGGTCATCCAGGAAGCCCTCGTTGCCAGCGAACAGCGTAACGATCTGCTCGCCAACCTCAAACGGCTTGTAACGCGGCTGCTTCAGGAGCTCGGTCATGCGAGCACCATGGGTCAGCTGCTTCTGAGTAGCCTCGTCGAGGTCGGAGCCGAACTGCGTAAAGCCAGCGAGCTCCTGGTACGAAGCGAGGTCCAGACGGAGGTTGCCGGCGACCTGCTTCATGGCCTTGGTCTGCGCATCGCCACCGACGCGGGACACGGAGATGCCCACGTCGACTGCCGGGCGCTGACCCTGGAAGAAGAGCTCGGACTGCAGGTAGATCTGACCATCGGTAATGGAAATGACGTTGGTCGGAATGTAGGCCGAGACGTCGCCGTCCTGGGTCTCGATGATCGGCAGTGCCGTCATGGAGCCGTAACCGTTCTTCTTGGACATCTTGACGGCACGCTCGAGCAGACGAGAGTGCAGGTAGAAGATGTCGCCAGGATAGGCCTCGCGTCCGGGCGGACGATGCAGCGTCAGCGACATCTGACGGTAGGCCACAGCCTGCTTGGACAGGTCGTCGTAGATGACGAGCACGTGGCCGCCGGGGTTGGTCTCGCTGGCGGGCTTGCCGTCCTCGCCGTTGTACATGAAGAACTCGCCGATAGCGGCACCGGCCATAGGCGCGATGTACTGCATAGGGGCGGAATCGGCAGCGGTGGCCGAAACGATGATGGTGTAGTCGAGCGCACCGTGCTGAGCGAGGGTCTCGCGGATGTTGGCAACCGTGGAGGCCTTCTGGCCGATGGCGACATAGATGCAGACCATGCCCTTGCCGCGCTGGTTGAGAATAGCGTCGATGGCGATGGCGGTCTTACCGGTCTTACGGTCGCCGATGATGAGCTCACGCTGACCGCGGCCAATAGGCACCATGGAGTCGATAGCGAGCAGACCGGTCTGAACCGGCTCGCACACCGGGGTACGGTCGATGACGCCGGGGGCCTTGAACTCGATGGGGCGACGGTGCGTAGCGACGATGTCGCCTAGGCCGTCGATGGGCTGGCCGAGCGGATTGACGACGCGGCCGAGCATGGCGCGGCTCACGGGGATATCCATAATGCGGCCAGTGGTGCGGCACTCGTCGCCTTCCTTGATGGAGTCGACGGCACCGAACAGAACGGCGCCGACCTCGTCACGGTCAAGGTTCTGGGCAAGGCCGAAGACGGTCTCACCGGTATCGGAGCTCTTGAACTCCAGAAGCTCGCCTGCCATGGCGCTCTTGAGGCCGGAGACGCGCGCGATGCCGTCGCCTACCTCGTCGACCGTTGAAACCTCATGCGTATCGACCGTCGCGGAGAGGCTCGTGAGCTGCTCCTGCAGTTTCTTGGCGATATCCTGGGCATTGAGGGTTTCGGACATTAGGCTTCACCTCCGTACGAATTAGCAGAGTTTGCGAGGGTCTCCTGCGCGATGCGCAGCTGCGTCTTGACGGAAATATCACGACGCTCGCCGCGGGCCTCGAGCACCAGGCCGCCCACGATAGACGGGTCGACCTGCTCGATAAGGAATACCTTGCGGCCGAAGTCCTGCTCGCATTTCTTAGTGATGGTTTGACGCAGCTCGTCGTCGAGCGGGATCGCCGTGGTGACGGTCACGCCCACTACATCCTCGTCTTCCTCGGCAACATACTTAAAGGCAGCTGCCACCTTGGGAAGAAGGTCGAGCTGGTCGCGCTTGGACATGGTGTCGAGCACGGCGATGATCTCGGGGCTGGCAGAAGCCAAGCGCTCGATCATCTCGAGGTCCTCGAACACATGGTTCTCGGCCTTAGCGGCTTCCAGAAGGGAGCGCGCGTAGGTCTCGAGCACCTTGTCCTGATAGCGGCTAGTCGGCATTCAGGCTACCTGCTTCCTGGATGTAGCGCTCGATGAGCTTCTTCTGCTCGGTCTCGTCCTCGAGTGCCTCGCCCACGATCTTGGTGGCGACGGCAACGGACAGGTCGGCGATGGAGCTCGCGGCACCGGCGTAAATGGACTTGCGCTCGTCCTCGACGGTCGTATGGGCCTTGGCGATGATCTCCTCGGCCTCCTTGTGAGCAGCCTCGATGATACGGGCGCGCTCGGACTCGGCGTCCTTACGGGCCTCGAGAACGATGTCGGCAGCCTGACGACGGGCGTCGGTGACGATCGAGTCGGACTCAGCGCGCTTGGCGATAGCCTCCTGCTTGGTCTTCTCGGCCTCGTCGAGGCTCTCCTCGATCTTCTTGCCGCGCTCCTCCATGGTTTTCATGATGCCCGGCAGGGCGACCTTGGCCAGCACGATCCAGATAATCAGGAAGGCGATAAGCGCCGGGATGAACTCCGCCATCTTAGGGATGAGGATGTCCGCACCGGCAGCGCCGTCCTCGGCGAACGCGGAAACCGGCATGAGCAGCGCGGCCGAGGACGCGGAGAGTGCGATCGCGCTCTTCTGGGATGAAAGATTCATACTTGACGCTCCGTGCTATTTAACGATCAGCGCGACAACGAAGCCGATCAGAGCCAGAGCCTCGCCGAAGGCGGAGCCCATGATGAAGACGGTGAACACGCGGCCCTGGACCTCAGGCTGACGGGCCATAGCACCCGTAGCACCCAGAGCAGACAGGCCGATAGCAAGACCAGCGCCGATAACACCGAGACCGTAACCGATAACTCCCACGATTCCTCCTTTGTCGTGCGTGTCTTATTTCACGCAGGATAACCTTTTTATAACTGCCGGGCTCCATGGGTACGGGCACCGGCGGTTTAACGAATTGCCTTACCTTTAAGGCGCGAACGGAAGACTACTCCTCCTCTGCGACCTCCTCCGCCTCGGAGACATACACGGCGGTAAGGACCGTGAAGACGTAAGCCTGGATAGCGCCGACCACAAGCTCGATCGCATAGATCAGGATGAGGATGGCAAGCCAGGCCAGCGAAGGCAGGGCGCCGACGGCGTGCGCCGCGGAAACCTGCTGAAGCAGCGGCTGCATGAACATGCTCGCCATGATGGCGAACGAGCCCATGACCACGTGTCCTGCGAACATGTTGCAGAACAGACGGACGGCGAGCGTGATGAGGCGCAGGAAGGTCGAGAAAAGCTCGACGACCCACACGAGCACGTTCATCGGGAAGCTCACGCCCTGCGGGGCGAGGCTCTTGATGTAGCCGATCACGCCGTGAGCCTTGCATCCGTAGTAGATGAAGTACACGAAGGCGAAAATGGCGAGTGCGGCGGTGGAGCCGATTGCGCCGGTGCCGGGCTTCATTCCCGGGATCAGGCCGATCATGTTATTGATCAGGATGAACAGGAAAAGCGAGCACAGGAACGGGAAGTGCTTCTTCCAGTTCTCACCCACGACGCCCTTGCCGATATCGTTCTCGACGTACTCGATGATGTACTCGAAACCGTTGACGAAGAAGCCCTTGGGAACCAGGGTCTGCTTCTTCTTGAACACGGCCAGGACGATCAGGAGCACGATCGTGGAGACGATCAGCCAAAACGAGTACTGCGTGATGCCGCAGCTCAGATCGCCCACGACAGGGGTGGAGCTGAACTCGCTGACCAGATGATTAATCTCATCAGGCAGCTTTTCAAAAATTTCCACGACTTACCTTTCGACCTCATGAGGATCTCGCAGCGCCTTGGCGACACGAACCGCGCAGGCAGCCATAAAGGCCACGAAGCCGATCGCCTCGCCCAGGAGGAACATGCGAAATGCCTCTCCGAACAACACAAACACAACCAAGGTAAAGACGAGCAGGGCGATTGCCGAGACCGCCAGACTCACCATACCCTTGAGCATGTCCGCATTCTGTTTATCGTCAAGAACCGGCTTGAGCGTAAAGACAAAGGGAAGGAAGGCAATTGCGCCCGCGATGGCGCCTGCAACGATAGCGAGCAGATCGGCTATCTGAAACACTGGCGTCCTCACTTTCCTTTTTAACGCCTCACAGAACAGTTCCCGCCAAACATTGGTGAATATTGTACGAGCCAATCGCTAAAGTACAACCGAAAAAGCATCGGTTAATACGCACCTGTTCGTTTTCTTAAGACCTTCTTTATGCCGCAGGTACGGTAATACGTTTTTCTCGAACCCTGCAGGGCAAAACGTCCGTTAACAGGAGTGCGCGCGGTCGCCTTTTGTTCGTCCGCGCGCACCGTTTCTTCGTATTTGCAGCCGCGGCCGTTTAGCCCAGCGACTAGAGCGTGCCGTAGATGCGGTCGCCGGCGTCGCCCAGGCCGGGAACGATGTAGGCGGCCTCGTTGAGATGGTCATCGATGGCGCACGTATAAATATGTACGTCAGGATCCTTCTCGGTCAGCGACTTGAGGCCCTCGGGCGCGGCGACGATGCACAGCATGCGGATGTCCTTGACACCGCGCTCGCGCAGGTAGCTGATAGCCATCTCGGCCGAACCGCCCGTGGCGAGCATGGGGTCGACAACCAGGCAGATACGCTGGTCGATATCCTTGGGCATCTTGCAGTAATACTCATGCGGCTCGTGGGTGACTTCGTCGCGCTCCATGCCGATGTGGCCCACGCGAGCGGAGGGCACCAGGTCGAGGATGCCGTCGACCATGCCAAGGCCCGCACGCAGGATGGGCACGATGGCGAGTTTCTTGCCGGCAAGCTGTTTGAACGTGGCGGTAGTGATGGGGGTCTCGACCTCGACGTCTTCCATAGGCAGGTCGCGCATGGCCTCGTAGCCGTCAAAGAGCGCAAGCTCGCGCACGAGCTGGCGGAACTGGTTGGTGCCGGTGTTTTTATCGCGCAGGATCGACAGCTTGTGCTGAACGAGCGGGTGATCGACAAGCGTCACACGGGACGCATCATAGGTGACGGTCATGGGTTGATTGCCCCTTTCGTTGCGGCCGCAAAACGGCCTTGCTGACAAGGCGCGCAGCAATGTTGCCGCCGCACGCCATGCATTAGTTTAGCGGTTTGTTGTATCGAGCAGCCCATCGCAGCCCTACTGTGCGGTACTGAGCGAGCGCCTGACTGCATCACACCAGCCCGCAAGGTTTTGTTCGCGGCGCTCGGCGGACATGTGGGGAAGGAAGGTCCTAACGATCTGGGCATTTTGCTCCAGCTCTTCCAGGTCTTCCCAATAGCCGACGGCAAGACCCGCCAAGTACGCGGCACCGATTGCCGTGGTCTCCACCGTCTCGCATTGCAGCACGGGGATATCCAGCAGGTCGGCCTGGAATTGCATGATGAACTCGTTGCGCGAGGCACCGCCATCGACAGACAGGCGCTCGATCGAAAGCCCCACGTCCTGCTCCATGGCGCGCAGCACGTCGTAGCTCTGATATGCCATGGATTCGCAGGCGGCACGTACGATGGTCGCACGGCTCGAGGCGCCGGTCAGACCGCACACGATACCGCGGGCATGCGGGTCCCACCAGGGAGCACCCAAACCCGCAAAGGCGGGAACGAAGTAGCAGCCCTCGTTGTCGCTAATCGAAGCGGCGAGTTGTGCCGACTCGCTCACGCTCGAGATGATGCCCATGTTGTTGCGAAGCCAGTTCATGGTGGAGCCGGCAGCGAAGATGGAGCCCTCGAGTGCATAGCTGATCTTCCCGTTCGCAGCGATACCGATGGTGGAGACCAGACCGTTCTTGGATTCGACGATCTCGTCGCCAGTGTTCATGAGCATAAAGCAACCCGTGCCATAGGTGTTTTTGGTCTGGCCGGGACGGAAACAGCAGTGACCGAACAGCGACGCCTGCTGGTCGCCCGCCACGCCCATGATGGGCGGCGTGTTGGTCATGATGTCGCTCGCGACGCGGCCGTAGTCGCCCGAGCTCCAGCGAACCTCGGGCATCATGGAACGTGGAACGTCAAAGAGCGCCAGCAGGTCGTCGTCCCAATCGAGCGTATGGATATTAAAGAGCGCCGTGCGGCTGGCATTGGTGTAGTCGGTGGCAAAGACCTGGCCGCCGGTGAGGTTGTAGATGAGCCAGGTGTCGATGGTGCCAAACATGAGGTCGCCCGCCGCCGCGCTCTCGCGTGCGCCGTCAACGTTGTCGAGAATCCACTGCACCTTGGAGGCCGAGAAATACGGGTCGAGCGTGAGTCCCGTGCGGGAGCGCACCAACTCCTCGCAGCCCTGTTCAACCAACGCGTCGATTGCCGGCGCGGTACGGCGGCACTGCCATACGATGGCGTTATAGATCGGCTGACCGCTCACGCGGTCCCAGACCACCGTGGTCTCGCGCTGGTTGGAGATGCCGATGGCGGCGATGCGGTCAGAATGGATACCGCTCTTAAACTGGACTTCCATCATGACGGCGATCTGGCTGGCAAGGACCGTCATGGGGTCTTGCTCTACCCAACCGGGACGCGGGAAGCTGGTTTTGACGCTGCGACGTGCCTGCGCGACGATGCAGCCGTACTCGTCGACGATGGTCGCAAGTACCGAGGTGGTGCCGCAGTCGAGCGCCATGATGTAGGAACCGCCAAAGTCAAACGAGGCATCTTCCATGCCCAGGCTGCCCAGATTCAACGACATCGCTTAAACCTTTCTATTGCATCGGGTCGGACAGGACCCGTTCGATCTCTGATGCGGGAAGTGCGCCTTGGCGCAGGATCTGGAGCTCGCCGTGCTGAAACGACACGATGGTCGAGGCGTCGCGACACGGGGTCTCACCGGCGTCGACGGCAACATCGACCCCCTCCAGGATGCGACCCTCCACCGTGATAAAACTTGCCGGCGCGGGCGCGCCATGCGTGTTGGCGCTGGTGCAGGCAAGGGGGCTGCCACAGGCGCGAATGAGCGCCTGCACCACGGGCGAGGCCGAAGCGCGAAGTGCCACCGTGTCGTCGGCAGCGCGCATAAAGGTCGGCACGCAGGGGGCTGCCTTGACCACGATAGTCAGGGCTCCCGGCCAGCATCGTCGCGCGAGTATGCGGGCATCTTCCGGGATATCCACGCCATAGCGGTCGAGTGCTTCGACGCCATCGACCAGCCAAGCGACGGTTTGCGTGAGTTCACGTTGCTTGAGAGTGAAGATACGGCGATAGCCGGTGCCGAGCGCAGGAACTGCGGCGCCATTGACGGCAGTCTGCGGATCGCGCGGCCACGATGGGAATTCGCTTGTATCTTGGGGCACGGCGTCCGAGAAGGCGTTGACTGCCACGGCGACACCGTAGACGGTCTCGGTCGGGATCAAAGCTAGGCCGCCGCGGCCGAGCACCTCGGCCGTGCGCTCGACGGCAAGCCAATGCGGCTCGCGCGTTCCCTCGTATACCCGATAGACCGTCTGCATGTGTATGCCAGCCCCTTACGCTCTGGTGCAAGTTTGTTTACTGTGGGGCATTCTCGCACGAAACGTTCAACCTATTTGCCCAGAGCGCATGTTGGTTTGGTGAGCGGCTCTAGTAGTCGGTGAAAGTGAGGGGGTTATTGGACTGCGACGAACTTCTTTGGCCTGCCGGCGTGGCGTTCTTGGGCGGCGTAGCGCTCGATGCTGTCTATCGTTATCATCCGACGGCCGTCGACGAGTTCAACATCGAGCTTTCCGGCTTTGACCAGCGCGGTAATCCGCGGAGCGGAGACTTTGAGGTCCAGCGCTGCGTCTTTAAATGTTCGGCACGCCGCCTCCCGAGCGTCCTCGTGGTCGATTTCGACCGAAAGGGCCACGACCTCGGCCGAGCGTTCGTACCCCGCCGGAGTCAAACCGTTGTTGAGGTCATCGGCCAAAAACGCCATCAGCGCCTCGGTGGCATGGGCAATAGCTTCTTCGCGCGTATCGCCATCGGCAAAGGCGCCGGGAATCTGCGGGAAGCTAGCGCAGTAACCGTCATCTTCCTTTATGAGAACGCAGTCATAGGTAAATCGCTGCCTCATTTTGCCTCCAACTACCATCCAGCTTGGCGACGAATACTTGCCCACGTGCCCTTCTTTGGTCGATCACCACCAGAGCCGTTCACGGTGACAACGCGGTCACCAGAAACATACTTAGCATGGCTACCGACTTGCGCGACCTTCACGAATCCATCGTGCTTGAGTAGGGCAATGATTTCCCGAAAGGTAGGAGGTTGCATGGGCCGACCTCTTTCAGCCATCCTAATTATAAACTACTTTATAATTTTTGCTAACCAGTTAATAAATATTACTGGCGCTGCTTGGGCTCGGTGACGATGGCCCGAACGATGCGGGGGCGATCGGTGAGGTCGTGGACGATACGCACGTCCGAAAGGCCCGCTTGGCGACAGAACTCGGCCGCGGCGTCGAGGGCGCCCTCGTAGAGCTCGCAAGCAAACAGGCCGCCGGCGCGCAGCATATAGGGTGCCGCATTGAGCAGACGGCGGAAGATGTCCAGGCCGTCGGCACCGCCCTCGAGCGCCAGGTCGGGCTCAAAGTCCTTGACCTCGTGCGGCAGCGAGCGCATGACATCGGTGGGGATGTAGGGCGGGTTGGAGACGAGTACGTCAAAGGTGCCCCACTCTTCACGGGGAATGGAGCTCACCAGGTTCGTGAGGCTGAAGGCGACCTCGTCGGACGTGAGGCCAAGCGCATCGCGGTTTTTGGTAGCAAGGTCGATGGCGCGCGGCTCGATATCGGTAGCAGTGCAGGTGACGTGGCCGCGACGCTCCCAGGCGATCGAGAGCGAGATACAGCCCGTGCCGCAGCCGACCTCGAGAACGCGGGCAGTGCGGGGCTCGGCTGGGGCAGGCGCAGCGGCATCCTGAGCTGAAACCGTCTCCTGGTCGGCGCCCTCGATGGCGATGTCGTATTCGTCGAGCTCGGGCTCGGCGGCTTTTGCGGCTTCGGCTTCTGCTGCTTGCGCGGCGGCTTCCTCGGCCTCGCGATCGGCAAGCTCCTCGGCATAGGCGCGGCTACCGAGCACGTCGCTACCCAGCGCAGCCTCATCGGCGGCCGTCAGGTTGGCAGCACGGCGCTCGGCGGTCGCGCGTTCGTCGGCCAGCGCCGCCTCAGCTTTGCGGGCCTGCTCGACCTCATCGTTCCAAGGCAGCTCAACACGCTGACGGGCAGCGGCCTCGGGGCTCAGCACCTCGGTATCCAGATAGTTCAGGACTTCTTCGACGAGCATCTCGGTCTCGGGGCGCGGGATGAGCACGCCGGGGGCGCACGCGACGTCGATCATGCGAAACTGCGTGCTGCCCGTGATGTACTGCAGCGGCTCGCCTTTGGCGCGACGAACGACGGCCGCGTGCATGGTCTCGAGCTGGGCTGCGTTAAGCGTCTCGTCCATGCGCATATACAAGTCGATACGCGCCAGGCCCGTGGCCGCGCACAGCAGCCACTCGGCAGAAAGACGGGGATGCTCCTCGCCGCGCTCGGCCAGGTACTCCTTGGTCCACTCGAGACAACGCTTGATGGTCCAAATCTCGTTTGCCATGGGGCCCTCCCCTCTTAAGCGCCGGACGGCGCGCGAATGTCGGAGCAGATTGTAAGCGAGGCCAGCGCTTGGCAAGGGGCGATTAAAGGCGATTATCGAGAATCAGCCCAGAATTTTGCTTGGAGCCTGCCTAGAGTGTTCATTCGTCGACGTCTAAATCTGCATCCGTCAAGCTTTTGGCAAGGTTGCCCCAAAACTGACCAATATCTAACCAAGAACTTGCCACATCGCTTGACGC
>CAUBMI010000052.1 GCA_958436995.1 uncultured Collinsella sp. | reverse complement strand
AACATGCGGATGGCGTTGGACGGCGTGGTGCCCACGAGCTGGGTTGCCGCCGCGAAGGCCGCCTTTTCCTCGGGCAAGACCTTCGCGACAACCGGGGTCATGTGTTCTGCCATGGCGCTTCCTTTTTGAAACGACGGTGGTGCGGATAGATGCGGGCCACGCGGCTGGGCGACGGGCTGTGAAGGCAACCCGATTGGCCCGCATCCTGAGTTTGTTTCTGCGGCGTTGGTATTACTTGGTATCCCTAAGTATTACCCCTCAGATAGAATACCACACCCGACCCCATGGGGACGGAGGAAAACGGATCATTTTGTTGCTGAGTTAGTATTTAGAGCGTGATGATATCCGAGATATCGAGGGCCTGAGCATCGGCGGTGTCGTGCGTGGCAAGCAGGAGCATGCGGCCGTCGAGCAAGTCGAGCACAGCGTCGGCCGTCACATCGCGCGCGGCGGCATCCAGGCCGGTAAAGGGCTCGTCAAGAATCACCGCGCCGCCCGGGCACAGCAGGGCTCGAGCGATCTCGACGCGACGGCGCTGCCCGCCCGAAAGCTCGGCCACGCGAGCATGCACATCGACCCCCGGCACCAGCAAGCGCAACAGGGCCGCAGCACTCGAGGCGTCCACGCGTGCATCGGCGCACACCAGCACGTTATCCAGCGCCGAGGCGGACTCGACCAAGCGTGCATCCTGAAACACCATCGAGCACGGTGCGCACTCCCCTGCCGCAAGGGCAAGGAGCGTCGACTTACCCGCACCCGAGGCGCCCATCACACAGATACGCCCACCCGCGGGCACGTTGAGCACCAGTCCGTCGAGCGCCGGCGCCCAGGGCGCGCGATCGCCCGCGGCAAGCGCAAGCTCCGCCGCAGCGCCATCGCCCGCAGCCCTCGCACGCCCGCGCAGCCCATGCCCATGCGCCCGCACGGCCGCACCCCACGCCACGGGCCCCGAAACCCGCAGCAGCCACACCAGCACGCGCTCACACGCCCACGAGGCGGCAACGACCAGCACGGTCCAAGCCAGCAGGTCGGCCGTCTCAATCAAAAGCTTCGCCTGATAGATGCGCTCACCCACGGTGCCCACCGCCATGCCGATCAGCTCGGCTGCCACACCGGCCTTCCAGCTCATGCCGATCACGGCACGCGCACACGAAAGCACAAACGGCAGGACTTCGCGCCAGGTGTGGGCGCAAAACAGTCGCCAGCCCCGCACGCCATGCAGACGAAACATCTGCTCCAGTGGCTTATCCACCTGCGACAAGCCTTCGACCAGTGAGAAATATACGCCCGGCAGCGCCATCAAAAAGACCGCCGCGATGCTCACACGTGCCGACCCCAGCCAAATGAGCAGCAGGACCACCACGCAGGCAACCGGCGTCGCCTTCACAAACGAAAGTGCCGGCGCCGCCAAGCGGGCAAACGCCCGCGACCGTACAGAAATCCCGGCCAACAAACCGCCGCATACCGCGGCAAGAGCCAGCCCGCCCAGAATCCGTACGCCCGAGCCCGCCAAAATCGCCCAGGTACCGACAGCGCATACCAGCCGCAACAACGCCGCCACGACAGCACCCGGCCCCGGCAAGATCAGCGGCTGCGCCACCAGCGCCGCCACCAGCATCCACGCGGCAAGCCAAAAGGCGGCGACGGCACCTGCTGCCGCCACCGCCTTCATACGCTCTGTCATTTGTCGAGCAAACGCGCGCACGGGCTACTCCATGTAGTAGAAATCGTCAGCCGGAAGTTTACCACCCACGGCACTCGCGTCCGCGTCGGACAGCACCTGCAGATACCCGCTAAGTGCCGCCTTCATATCCTTGCCCGTCTGGCAGACAAGCATGCACCCGGGAATCGCCTTTTCGGCAATCGCGGCGTTATCCACGATGCCGGCATCGACCACGGCCTGCGCCCAGTCTGCTGGCGCCGCATTGACAGCCTTAACGCTCGCCGCATGGCAGCTCAAGAACTCCGCCACGGCCTCGGGATGTTCCTCGGCAAACGCGCGGCGCACCACGGTCACACCCGTCAGCAAGCGCGAGCCCGTGTCACCCGCCAGCTCATCCCACGCATCGGTCAGGCTTACCGGAGCCGACAGCTTGCCTTCGCTCTTTGCGATGGCAGCTGTCTTGAACGGCTCCGGCAGCACGCCCACGGCGGACGGGTCGGCAAGCAGGGCCGACAGCACCTCGGTGGGCTCGCTCTTAAACTCAAGCGTCACCTGGCCGGTCAGGCCCGCGCGCTCCAGCAGGTAGTTCATGACGTACTCCGGCGTGGTGCCCTTGCCCGTCATGTAGGCGGTACGGCCCGCCAGGTCGCCAAACGAAGTAACGTCCGCGTTACCCGTCACCACGTTCAGCACACCCAGCGTGTTGATGTCGATGACCTGCACCGCGCCCTCGGTCTTGTTGTAGAGCACGCTCGCCACGTTGGCTGGCACCAGGGCAATGTCGATATCGCCCTGAATGACCTTGGGCACGATCTCGTCGGCGGCAGTGTTGATCGCAAAGTCGAACTCATTGTCCGTCTCGCCATCGGCAGCCTGGTCCATAAACTGCACCAGGCCAATCGAGGTCGGTCCCTTGAGCGAGGCGACGTGCACCGCGACCGGCTCTGCAGCAGCACCGGCGCCGTCCGTGGCAGCCGAGTCCGCGGCGGACCCGGCACCGGCAGCCCCGCCGCCACAGCCCGCGAGCGCAAGCGACAGCGCGCCCGCGGCAAGCGCCGAGGCAAACCCCCGGCGCGACATCTCAAAATCAAACGCGCGCATCGTTAGCACGTCCCTTCGTTAGGCATCGACCAGGCATGATGATCGGTATGCAGCAGCTCCTCGGCCAGCGGCGAGAGCGGCGCGCCCAGGAACTCGCGGTAGCACGCCTGGACATCGGGATTCTCGTGCGAGAAGCGAATGTCCGCAGCGACATCCAGGCCCCACAGCACCTGACCGCGCTCGGCTGCCAGCTCGCAGCCGTCGTGGATGGGCTGACCGCCGCCACCGACGCAGCCGCCCGGGCACGCCATGACCTCAACGAAGTCATAGCTCACGCGACTGTCGCGAATCGCGTCGAGCAGACGGGCGGCGTTGCCCAGCCCGTGTGCCACGGCGACGCGAACCTTGGTGTCATCGATATCGGCCACGGCTTCCTTCCAGCCGTCCAGGCCGCGCACGTCGGTAAAGAAGTCGGCGTCGGGGTTCTTGCCCGTCACCAGGTAATATGCCGAGCGCACGGCGGCCTCCATCACGCCGCCCGTGGCGCCAAAGATCACACCCGCGCCCGTGCCAAAGCCCAGCGGCGTATCGAGCGGCTCCTCGGTAAGCGTGTCGACGCTCACGTGGCTCGCGCGAATCATGCGTACCATCTCGCGCACCGTCAGCGCAACGTCCACATCGGGCACGCCGCCCTCGCCCACCATGCTCGGCAGCGCACACTCGGCCTTCTTGGCCGTGCACGGCATCACGGACACCACGAACAGGCGCTCGGGCTCCACGCCCAACACCTTGGCGTAGTACGTCTTGGCAATGGCGCCGAACATCTGCTGCGGCGACTTGGACGTGGACAGGCTGTCGACAAACTCCGGATAGCGCGCCTTCACAAAGCGCACCCAGCCCGGGCAGCAACTCGTGAACATGGGCCAGCCGCGGCTGTCGCCCGCGCCCTTGGAGGCAGCGCCCAGGCGCTCGAGCAGCTCGGAGCCCTCCTCCATAATGGTGAGGTCGGCCGAGAAGTCAGTGTCGAACACGTACTCAAAGCCCACGCGGCGCAGCGCGCAAGCCAGGCGTTCGACGGTAGCCTCCTCGCGCGGAATGCCGAGCTCCTCGCCCCAGGCGCTACGCACGGCCGGCGCAATCTGCACCAGTACGATCTTGTCAGGATCGGCGAGAGCATCGAACACGGTCTCGGTATCGTCACGCTCGCGCAGGGCGCCCGTCGGGCAATGCGTGATGCACTGACCGCACGCGACGCAATCGGTCTTGCCGATCGGCGCACGCCCGCGGGTGCCCACGGCGGTATGCGTGGCGCGGTTGGTCAGGTCCCAAATCCCTAAGCCCTGCACGCTCTCGCACACCTTGATGCAGCGCATGCATTTGATGCACTTGTCGTTATCGCGGATGATGGGGAAATCGAAGGCCCAGCCCTCGCGCGCCAGGTGCTGCTCGTACGGCAGATAGAAAATGCCAAGGTCGTTGGCGATGGTCTGCAGGTTGCAGTTGCCGCTGCGCACACAGCTCGTACAGCGCGAGTCGTGCTGGGACAGCAGCAGCTGCACGTTGGTGCGACGGGCCTCGCGGGCCTTGGGACTGTTGGTATGGACCACCATGCCGTCGAGCACGTAGTTGTTGCAGGCGGCAACCAGCTGGTCGCAGCCCTCGACCTCGACCACGCACACGCGGCAACCGCCGATCTCGTTCAGATCGCGCAGGTAGCACAGGGTGGGAATCTGGATGCCGACGGACTTGGCCGCATCCAGGATCGTGGTGTGCTCGGGCACCACGACCTCGCAATTATCGATCGTGAGCTTGACCATGCTGAGTGCTCCGCTTTCGGTGTTGTCGCTGACAGTGGTTTTGTTGGGCTCTACCATTCCAGGTTCCTCCCTCCGCGGAACGCGCCAAAGCCAAAGTGGTCGCAACGCAGGCAGCGGCTTGCCTCCTGGCGTGCCTCCTCCTCGGTAAGGCCCTGCTCGACCAGATTCCAATCGTGGATGCGCTCGCCGGCTTCGCGCTCGCCCAGCTCGCAGCGGCCGCACTCGTGCTTGCCCTTAAACTGCACGGTCGGCAGTTCAACGTCGAGCTTGATCTTGTGGTCGAAGCCCAGGTAGCGGTCGATATTTGCCGAGGCCACGCGGCCGGCGTTGATGGCGCGGATAACGGTGGCGGGGCCGGTCTGACAGTCGCCGCCGCTAAAGAGGCCATCGAAGTTGGGCACGGCGCCGTCCGAGTCGGTGATGACGCAGCCCCACTTGCAGGCGATACCCATGTCCTCAAACGGCTTGGAATCGATGTCCTGGCCAATGGCCACGAACACGCGCTCGCAGGGAATGACGCGCTCGGGCGTCGCGGCGGCACGCGGGGCCGGACGACCGCGACGGGGCTCGCCGATAATCTGCGGCTGCACGCGCAGGCCGCTCACGCGACCGTCCTCGCCCGTCTCGATGGCGAGCGGCGCCGTCAGCTCCAGAACCTCGCAGCCCTCGGCCTGGGCGCCGGCAATCTCGGCGTCCTGAGCCGTCATATCGCAGATGCGGCGGCGGTAGACAATGCTCACCTTTTCGGCACCGCAGCGCACGGCAGAGCGAGCCACGTCCATGGCCACGTTGCCGCCGCCGATGACGCACACGCGCTGGCCGCTCAGGTCGGGCAGCTCGTCGTCACCGATGGCGCGCAGCATCTTGACGGCCGACTCCACGCCGGGCGCCTCTTCGCCCGGAAGGCCGAGCTTCTTGTCGCTATGGGCACCGATGGCCAGGTAGACGGCATCGAACTCGTCACGCAGGCGGGCAAGCTCCTCGCCGTTGACGGAGTGATCGAGCTCAACGTCGATGCCGGCGCTCAAGATCCAGTCGACCTCGGCCTGCAGGCGCTCGCGCGGCAGACGGTAGCTGGGAATGCCATAGCGCAGCATGCCGCCCAGGTGGTGGCGCTGCTCAAAGATGGTCACCTTGTGGCCCATCACGGCCAGGTAGTAGGCGCAGGAAAGGCCGGCCGGACCGCCGCCGATCACGGCGATGCGCTTGCCGGTGTTGTCCACTACATGCGGCTTGTGGTCGTTGAGGTCACTATGCTCGACGGCAAAACGCTTGAGGGCGAGGATGTTCATGGGATCGTCGACCATGCCGCGACGGCAGTGCATCTCGCAGGGGTGCTCGCATACCAGGCCGCAGACGAGCGGCAGCGGGTTGTTTTTGCGGATGACTTTGACGGCGTCGGCATAACGGCCGGCCTCGACCAGCGAGATGTACCCGGGAATGTCGACGTGCGCCGGGCAGCCCGATACGCACGGAACGCGGGCCTCGCGATCAAAGCCGCAGGAATGCTCACGGATGTGGTGCTCAAAGTCATCACGGAAGCCACGAATAGCTGTGAGCGCCATGGCGCCGGCTTCGTAGCCGATGGCGCAGTCGCTCGAAAGGTAGATGGTGCGGGCCGTGCGCTCAATCAGGTTGAGCGTGGACTCATCGGCACGCCCTTCGAGCACATCGGCGAGCAGGTCGCTCAGCGCGCTCAGGCCCACACGGCAGGGTGTGCACTTGCCGCAGCTCTGGGTGGAGCACAGGTTAACGAGCGCTGCCGTAAACTCAACGGGACACGGGGCGAGCGAGCTCACCGCCAGACGACGTCCAAGTGCATCATGCAGGTCGTCCATAACGGCCTGGGCGTGGCTGCGCTCCATTACATGCAGTCGTGCCATAAGATCCCCTCTCACATGGCAGCCCGGAGGCGAGGCCGGGCGAAAATGCTACATGCAACACACTGGCCTAATAAGTTGTTTGGCAACAACACAGTTCGGCAGGCGGTATAAAACGCGGCCCTCAGTGGTGCTAAACACCTTTACCGCAGATAAATGCCATATTTGGTAAAACGCGTTACCAAATGACAATGCCCCGCCCACGCAATCACGTGGACGGGGCATTGCTCCAGGTATGCGGCCAGCGACCCTGTTGCTTTTACTTAAGCTCGGGCCAGTAACCCTTGTTGGCCTCGATCATGTCGTCGAGAACTTCCTTGGCGACCTTCATCGAAGGCACGGTCTTGTTGAGCGTAAAGGCCTTGAGCGCCTTCTCGTACGAACCCTCGATCGTGGCCTCGACCACGAGCTTCTCGGAGTTCAGCTGCTGCATCATAAGACCCTGCTGGAACAGAGGAATGTTGTCACGGCTGATGACCTCGGGGCCGTTCTTGCCAATGTAGGCAGGCAGCTCGACCATGGCGTCGTAGGGCATGTTGGGGATAGCGCCCTTGTTCTCGCAAATGACCAGGAAGCGCTGCTTGGTATCGTTCTTCAGAGCGATGGCCAGGTCGGCAATCCAGTCGCCGTGGCTGCCCGCATAGAACGTGCTCTCATCGATCTCGCCGGTCTTCTCGTAGTGGTCGATGCCGTCGAAGAGGTTCTTCTCGCGCGTCTCCTCAACCTCGTTAGCACGGGTGCGCTCGGGGTTGGAATGCTCGACGAACTCCTTCTGCTGCAGGTAGTAGTTCAGATACGTGTTGGGCAGGTACTCCGGGAAGCACTCCATGATCTCGTACTCGCCCTTCCAGACGTAGTACCAGCTGCCCTTGGTGTGGCGGTTCTGCTCGGGGTGCTCGTCAGTGGCCTCCTCGGGCTTCTTTGCCATGAGCGAGCCCATGCCCTTGAGGTAGGAGTCGGGCAGCAGAATCTCATGCTCCTTGATGTACTCGCGCAGCTGCGGGAGCACCTCCTCGCCCTTGTGGCGGATCGAGGTGAACCAACCAAAGTGGTTGAGGCCAAAGTAATCGTACTCGACATCCTTCTTGTCGATATCGAGTGCGGCGCAAACCACGTCGATGATCGCGATCGGCATGTCGCAGATGTTGATGATGCGAGCGTTGGGACGCAGCACGCGGCAGCCCTCGGACACGATGGCAGCAGGGTTGGAGTAGTTGAGAATCCAGTAGTCCTTCTTGGCGTACTTCTCAACGTCATCGATCAGCTCGACCATGGGGAAGATGGTGCGCATGCCGTAGGCAAGGCCGCCGCAGCCGCAGGTCTCCTGACCCACGCAACCGTGGCGCAGCGGAATCTTCTCGTCCTGCTCGCGCATGGCGTAGCCGCCCACGCGCATCTGGGCAAACACGAAGCTCGCGTCGGTAAAAGCCGTCTTCTTGTCGGTGGTCACCGTAAGCTTGATGTCCAGGCCAAGGTCCTCGTGCAAAATCCAGTCCACGAGCACGCCGATCTTGCGCTGGCGCTCCTCATTGATGTCGTACAGACGAATCTCGTCAACGTCGAGCTCGTCCTTGCGCAGGGCGATGGACTTGACGATGCCGGGGGTAAAGGTGGATCCGCCACCACACAGAGTAATGATCATTGTTTACTGCTCCTTCTCAATTGCGTTTTCGACCTTGTCGCGCATCTCGGCGACCTTCATGCCAAAGATGATCTGGATATTGTTGCCGTTGCGGTTGATGCCGCTGTTGGGCACGTGGTTGATGAGGTTCTCATCGATGAGGTCCGGGTTCTTAACGTTCACGCGAAGACGCGTAAAGCAGTTCTCGAGCTCCTCGATGTTGTCCTTGCCGCCAAGACCTGCGACCAGGTCGGCAATACCTGCATCGACGCCCTCTGCGGGGGCCGCGGCAACAGCGCCCTGCTTCACCGCGACAGACGCGGCGGCCTCGCCCTCGGCAACGGACTCGGCGAGCTCGGACTCCTCCTCGCGACCAGGCGTGTGAAGGTTGAGCTTCTTAATAAGGAAGGTGAAGAGGAAGAAGTACAGAGCGGCGTTGACGACTCCGAGCACGAGCATCATCGGCCAGTTGGTCTTATCGACACCAAGAACCAGGTTGGAAACCACGATGTTGATGATGCCGCCTGCAGTCGAAGCGGGCACGGAGAGGACCTTGAGCAGGACCAGGAAGATGCCGGAAAGAACCGAGTGAACGACAAAGAGCACGGGAGCGGCAAAGACAAAGAGGAAGTCCATGGGCTCGGTGACACAGGAGAGCACGGCAGTGATGATCAGCGGGATGATGACAGCCTTGGTCTTGTCCTTGTTCTGCTTGTAGGCGGTGAAGATAAAGGCGAGACCGATACCGATGTAGGGCCACAGGTTGTTGAAGGTGTAGCTGTTGAAGTAGGTGCTATCGGAGAAGGGCTGGCCCGTCATCGCCATCTCGGCAACGCGGATGGGATAGGCGCCGGCGATAACCTGATCACCCAGCGTAAGGGTGCCGCCCACATCGGAGAACTGGAACGGGGTGTAGATGAGGTGGTGCAGGCCGGTGGGAACGAGCAGCTTGTTGAGCATGCCGTAGATAAACAGACCGATGTTGCCCGACTCCTTAATGATGCCGGCAACGGAGGAGATGGCGCCCTGAACCGGAGGCCAAACGATGCAGAAGCCAGCGCCCATGATCCAGGAGATGATGATCATGATCAGGAACGGGAAGCGAACGCCCGAGAACATCGAAAGGGCAATGGGGAACTGCTTGTTCGAGTACTTGTTGAACACGGCACCGGTGATGCAACCAAGAATGATGCCGCCAAACACGCCGGTATCGAGCACCTGAATGCCCATAACGGTGCTCTGGCCGGTTCCGGTAAGACCGAGCATGCCGCTCGCTTCGGCAAGAGAGCCGGTGGCGTTGAGCACGATGTTATTGGCCTGCAGGAACAGGAAGAACGACATCAGGGCAATCAGCGAAGCATGGCCCTTGTTCTTCTTTGCCATGGCGCCGGCGATGCCCACGCAGAACAAAATCGAGAGGTTGTTGATGATAAACATCAGCGACTGATAGACAACGGCGCCCACAAGCTGGAACGGGCCGGAGCCCAGCACGGGGACCACGGCGCAGATGGTCTTGTTGGTCAGAATGATGCCCACGATGAGCAGGATGCCGGCAACCGAGAGATACATCATCGGCTGAACGATCGACTTCGCGAACACCTCCAACGGCGCTTTGAAATTGAACTTCTTTTTTGCGGTCATAGCGGTACTCCCCTTCCTTTTCCGCAAATTGAGATAGGTGTGCCCTAGACAAGACCGTGAGCCTTGCCTTATATCAATCGATGTGTGGGCACGTTATGCCTAGAGACCAGGTTCTCCAAGCAGGTTAACAATGTGATATGCGAGATAACTCTTCTCGGCATCGGTAACGACAACGTTATAGGTAGACGCCAAGTGGTCGGCAATTGACTCCGCGCACGAGAACGCCCTCGGATACGCCGTTTCATCGATACGGAACAGCGCGTCGCCATTGACCTGCCCCGCCGCGGGATCGAGCGCTCGCTGCGCAAAAAACTGCAAATGGCGAACGAAACGTTCGTACGGCAACGAGGTGACGTCAAGGGTCGTGGCATAGTGCTCGGAAACAATCGCGAGCACGTCGCGAACAAGCTGGACCGAAACAATCAGACGGTCAGAGCGCTGCGGCATGGTGGCGTTGACGATATGCAGCGTAATAAAACCCTGCTCTTCTTCGCTCATCTGGATGCCCATATACTCCTTGATAATCTGCAGCGCACGGCCCGCAAGCGCGTACTCCTTGCGATAGAACTGCTGGATCTTGAGCAGCAGCGGGTTCTCGCAGGGAACGCCTTTGCGCTCGCGCTCCAAAGCAAGGCTGATATGGTCTGCGAGAGCAATGAGAATCTTGTCGTTGATATCAACATTGAGCTCTCGACGGAGCATCTGAACGATGTCCTCGGAAATCACGAGGTTGACGGTGGGGATGGACTCCAAAAGATGTGCCAAGCGGTCAATCGTACGCGAATCCTGAGAAGTTCCCTCCTGCAGCGCATAGGTCTTTTCGACCGACGCCTCGTCGATAGCGTCGCCGGCATGGCGGCCAAAGCAGAGGCCTCGGCCGATGACGATGAGCTCGGAGCCATCGTCCGAAGTGACCATTGCGACGTTATTGTTGAAAACTCGCTTGATAACCACGGTACCCACCACAAGAATTTACTCGGAAAGCCAGACGACAGGCTCTTTAACAGCAACAGGGCCGGAAGCATGCTCACGAAGAGTCGAGTTCTCCGAGCGCTCGCACACGATAACGAAGACCGTGGGGTCGAAGCCAGCGGCGCGAACCGCCTCGAAATCGACCTCGACGAGGGGCTGGCCCGCATCGACATGGTCACCCTGAGCAACAAGCGCATGGAAGCCCTTGCCCTCAAGTTTAACAGTGTCGATTCCGATATGCAGCATCACCTGAGCAGAGCTGTCGTCGGACATGATGCCCAGCGCGTGCTCAGTCGGAAACAACGCCGCGACGGTGCCGGAAACAGGAGCGCACACCGTTCCCTCTTGGGGAACCACGGCAACGCCATCGCCCACGGCACGGCTGCTAAAAGCGGGGTCATTGGTATTTTCTAGATGAACAAGCTCGCCGGAAACGGGAGCGAGGATTTCGAACTCGGAAGCTGCAGTCTTCTGCTCATCCGAACCGCCCATCAGGCGAGAAAAGAAACCCATGGTGGCATGTCCCTTCATAAATATAGCCCAACCAAAATCAAGCGAATGCATCCATAGAGACACACCCGTTCAAAGACTTTGGTTAGGCCCACGTCCGAGGGACTCGGTAACCTTCCGCATTTCTTTTTACGGGAGCTATTGTAGACAAGCCCAAAGCCAGAACAATCATTATGAACGGTGAGCGGTATTTTTTCTTCGATAAACGGTATTTAGGCGGCACTTAGGGACGTTCCTTTCCCGCCGGCACCCAGGGGCACTCCTTGCAGCAATTTCGCATGCGTTAGATGAAGAGCTCGCATTCCTTCCGCACGACGCAAGCCTTGCTCAGCATCTGGGAAACAGCGGATAGCTTGTTGGGATCAAGCTTGCGAGCGCCTCGCGGGCATACGGCGATGCAGCGCATGCAGGAGATGCACGCCTCGTCAGCTGCTCGCTTGGGGTCGCCCTTGTCGATAGCACAAACGGGACACGCCGCGGCGCATGCACTGCAGGAGACGCATTCCTCTGTTGCCTCGGGTGCCATACGGCGACCTCCAGCTTGTTTATAAGGACGATTGCCGGGGATAGAGGGCTCGGACGCATCCTCAGCCAACAGCTTTTGCTGAATTTGCTGCGCAAACTCTGCGAGCTGCGCCGCATCCTGCGCATCCGGTCGCCCAGCAGCAAACTGACGAGCAACGGAATGCTCAGCAATAGCAGAAACAGCTGCAACCACCCTAAATCCGGCGCGCTTCGCAACGTCCTCCAGCTCTACGAGCGTGTCCTCAAACGCGCGGTTTCCGTATACACAAACCAAAACAGCCCGAGCCCCGTTGCCGCGCACCATGCCCAACCGGTCAGCCACCACAGCCGGAATTCTACCGGCATACGCCGGCACAGAGATTACGGCCACGTCGTCCTCAGTCATCGAGACAGCGCTGAGATCTAGCCCGCTATCGGTCAGATCGACGGTAACGGCATTATTGTCCAGCGCCCCGGCCACAAGGCCAGACACCTTCCGCGTTCCACCCGTCGGACTAAACACAATTTCGAATACGCTCATCGAGGCACCCTCTCCCTACGCCTGGCAACGCGTCAAGCCGTTTTCACATTCAGACAGAGTATACGGCGCATGGGGGGGAGCTCCCCGTTTCGGTGCGCCAGGCACCCCAATGCACCCACCCTACGCTGTCTGCCTCTTCGTTTTGTATAAATTACGGTACAGATTGTATATATTTACGGGATACCGCCGCGTTCTCCTGAGGTACCCCATCCTGGCCCGTGCAAAAAACGGAGTATTCTGCAACGTGACCGCGCCAGCACCGCCGCGGGTGGGCAAAACTGTAGGGCGCCGTATCATTCTAAGTCCCGACATGGCGAGAATGACGCGCCCCCTGCTCCGGAAAACGGCGAAATCTGACTCGGAACGCTCGCTAGGGATATCCGAAGGCCACCGTTGGCGACGTTGAATCATATGCAGACAACTCGAACTGCAGAATACTCCAAAAAATGCACGGCGCACCCCATAGGACCCATTGCTGCATGGCAGGAAACAAGCCCACGGCATCCTCTAGATGCATTCCCGAGGAAATCACATTTGAACTAGCGATCGGATACGGCAAACAAAAGGGCCCCGAACGTAGTTGCTCGGGGCCCTTGGTTCACCTCGCTCTAGCGGGCGATGCGTATGTTATTTGCGCTTGCCGCCGCCGTCGCCGGGGCGACGGGAGCTGCCACCGCGCTTGCCGCCACGGCTGTTGCCATAGCTGCCACGATTATCGCGACCGCCGGCACGGCCGCCGCGGGAGCCGGCCTGGTTGCCGCCACGCCCGCCACGATAGCCGCCACGACGCTCATCGCGGGTGTCGTCGTAGTTGCGCCAGTCATCGCGACGATCGCGGCTGGCACGCGGGTCGCGACGATCGCGCGACTCATTCGAACGACCGGCGCCGCTGCGGCCACCGTTGCCACGAGCGCCCTCGCGACGCTCACCACCGCGGCCGCCCTCGCGGCCTCCGCGCTCGTCAAAGCGCTTGCCGCCGCGGGACTCGCCGCCGCGGGTACCACGCTCGTCACCCGAACCACGGCCTTCGCCGCCGCGACGCTCATCGCGCCCGCCGCGCTCGCCATCGCGACCGGAGCGACGACGGTCACCCGAGCCGCGCTTGCCGCCGCGCGAACCACGGCCCTCGTCCTCGCGCTCAACACGACGACGACCGCCACGGTCCTCGTCCTCACGGCGACGGCGGTGTGCCTCGCCCTGGAACTGCTTGGCACGACGCTCGGCACGGTTGCCGCGCGGTCCCTGCTCAACAGCACCGGCCCGCTCCTCGGCAGCTACCTCGCGGGCCACGCTCTCCACAGCCTCGTCCACGCGAGCCTGAACGCCCTCGCGCACGCGGGTCTTGCCGCCGCGCTTGGGACGGCTCGGACGCTCGCCGTCGCCGCGACGCTCATCGCGACCGCGGTTGGAACGACCGGCCACATCGCCGTAATCGTCGCCGTTGCGCTTGCCGTCGCGACGCGCTTGCTCGAGTTTCTTCTTGCTCTTGGACTTGCCGCGCTTGGTCTTCTTCTTCACCTTAAAGGCGGCAGGATCGCGCTCGGGGTCAACGGCGGGCGGGTTGGGACCCACGTGCAGGTCGCCCGCTTCGTAAATATCGGCCGTCTTGTCCATGAGCTTCTCAATCTCGTAGAACTCGTCGACGTCCTGCTCGGTCACAAACGTAATGGCCCAGCCCAGCTCGCCGGCGCGGCCCGTACGGCCAATGCGGTGGATATAGTCGGTCGGCTCGGCCGGCACGTCGAAGTTCACGACGTAGCGCACGTCGCTAATGTCGATGCCGCGGGCGAGAACATCGGTTGCCACCAGCACGTCGACGGTGCCGTCGCGGAAAGCTGAAAGTGCGCGCTCGCGCTGGGCCTGGCTACGGTTGCCGTGAATCGCGGCAGCCTTGATGCCCTTACGCTCCAGACGACGGCAGCAGCTGTCGGCGCGGTGCTTGGTGCGCATAAAGACGATGGTGCGCTCCGGGCCCTCCTTCTTGAGGAACTCGGGCAGCAGGTTGTTCTTGGCCTCGATGGACACCGGGAACACAAACTGGTCGACGGTGTCGGCGGTCGACGTGGCGGGCGCGATCTCCACGCGGGCCGGATCGCTCACCAGGTCGGTGATCTCGCCCACGGCTTCCTCGTCAAGCGTCGCCGAGAACAGAAGCGTCTGGCGCTCGGACGGCGTCTCGCGCACAATGCGGCGGACGGCGGGCAAAAAGCCCATGTCGAGCATGCGGTCGGCCTCGTCGAGCACCAGCACCTTGACCTCGTCCAGGTGGCAGGCGCCCTGCTCGATCAGATCGACCAGACGGCCCGGCGTGGCGACCAGGATATCGCAGCCGTACTTGAGTGCCGCGGTCTGCGGCTTGTAGCTCACGCCGCCCACGACGGTCACGGCAACGTGGCCCGTGACGTCGGCGATTTTGCTCGCGACCTCGTCGATCTGCTGGGCAAGCTCGCGCGTGGGGGTGATGACGAGCATCACGGGACCGCGACCGTTGCCCTCGGGCTTCTTGGCACCGCGACGGCGGTTGCGGCCGCTGCGCTCGCGCACAGGCTTGGGCGGAGCGATGTGCTCCAGGTTGTTCATGGTCGGCAGCAAAAAGGCAGCCGTCTTGCCGGTGCCGGTCTGAGCGGCGGCAAGCAGGTCGCGGCCTTCGAGCACCACAGGAATCGAACCGGCCTGCACGGGCGTCGGCGCCGTGTAGCCCAGGTTCTCGATAGCACGAAGCATCTCGTCGGAAAGGCCCAGCTCGTCAAAGGCGGGCAGGCTCTCGGTAGCGGACTCGACGGCCTGGGCAGCATTGGCCTCATCGGCGGCATCGAAGGCAGCCTGGGTCATGGCCTCACGGGTCTCGTCCAGAATCTCGGCGTCGGTGACGTCGGATACAGAATTACGCATATGTTGTTGTTCCTTATCTGCACGCGCAATGGGCACGGCATGCGGCCGCGCGGGCGTGCTTGGTAGTGCGCTAATACATACAAAAACGGGTGCGCACAGAGAGGACGTTGCTCAGCACGCTGGCGATCGCTTTGGCAGCCCTATCACGCGCCGTCCAGACGCAGCAGCTCTAAGCGATGGAGCAGATTCGCCGCCGGTTAGTATACCCGTGCTTCGCATGCCCCCACGTAAACCACAGATGACGAGGCGG
>CAUBMI010000051.1 GCA_958436995.1 uncultured Collinsella sp. | reverse complement strand
CAGAATACTCGCAAAAATGCACGTCGCCATCACCCCCACATGGCGCGAACCAAAACAAAAGCGCGGCCTAAAAGGCCGCGCGCCATCTTTAATTCAGATCTATATTGCCCGTAACGGCAGCGCCGAGGTAACGCAGGCCCGAGGGCAACCTTCCTTTCCGGCGCACTCCGCAGGACGAAAGAACCTCCGCCGCACGAAGTGCGCAGCGGAGGTTCTTTCATGTCCGAGGACGCGCCGGAAAGGAAGGTTGCCCTCGGGCCGAACAGCTATGGCAGCTTACGCGACGGTGTAAACCCAGTTGTGCTTATCTTCAACAGCACCAGACTGGATACCAGTCAGGGTCTCGCGAAGCTTCTTCATCACAGGGCCGATCTCGGTGTAGCCGGCCGGGAAGGTCACGGTCTCGTCGGCGCCGTAAACCTTGTTGTCGATCTCGCCGACCGGGGAGATAACGGCAGCGGTGCCGCACAGGCCGCACTCGACAAAGGTACCGGCCTTGACCTCGGCCCACTCGACGGGACGCTGGTCGACGGTAATGCCCAGGTCCTGAGCAACCTGAACGAGCGAACGACGGGTGATAGAGGGCAGGATGGAGTCGGTGTGCGACTGCGGAACGACGAGGGTGCCGTCCTCCTTCACGAACAGCACGTTGGCGCCGCCGGTCTCCTCGACATAGGTGCGGGACTCGGAGTCGAGATACAGGTTCTCGGCATAACCCTCGCGATGGGCCTCCATCGTGGGTTTAAGGGACATGGCGTAGTTCAGGCCGGCCTTGATGTTACCGGTGCCGTGCGGTGCAGCGCGGTCATACTCGGAAACGCGCAGCTTGACGGGCTTGAGGCCACCCTTAAAGTACGGACCGACCGGGGTCACGAGAATGCGGAACGTGTACTCAGGAGCGGGAGCCACGCCGATCACGTCACCGGAGCCGATCATAAACGGACGCACGTACAGGGTCGCGCCGGAACCGAAGGGCGGAACCCAGGCGGCGTTGGCAGAAACGACCTGCTTGACGGCCTCAACGAACTTGTCCTTGGGGAACGGGGGCATCTCGAGGCGCTGGGCAGAGTTATACATGCGCTCGGCGTTCATATCGGGACGGAAGCAGACGATGCTGCCGTCCTCGGCGGTGTAAGCCTTCAGGCCCTCAAAGACCTCCTGGCAGTAATGGAAGATGCCACCGCACTCGGAGACATGCAGGGTGTGGTCGGTAGTCAGACCGCCCTCGTCCCACTCGCCATCCTTCCAATGAGCCTCGTAGCTGTAATCGGTCTTCATGTAGCCAAAGCCGAGGCTACCCCAATCGATATCCTTCTTCTCGACAGTCATATGTCGCTCCTTACATACACAGTTGCATACTCGCGAACTCGCACGCAAGGACCGAGGCCGACCGCGTCGCAACGTCGCACGCCCGGAGCGTAGAGCCGGACGGGACACGCGAACGGCATCAAAGCCGATGGCACGTCGATTCGCATGCACGAGATTGTACTCCGCACGCGCGTCGGATAAAACGTTTTTCTTTAACTAACTAAAGTATTTTCATTTGACCGAAGCTGAAGAGGCCCGCCACCGTAAACGGCGACGGGCCTCAACTGCACGGTTTGCGCGCTGGCTCGAGCTACGCGTTCTTTTTGCCCAGCTTAGCCTTAACCAGACCGACCACGGTCGGGATGATCGACACGGCAACAATGCCCACGATCAGCAGCTCAAAGTGCTCCTGCACAAAGGGGATGCCGCCAAAGAAGTAGCCCAACAATGTAAAGAGCGTTGACCAGGTAATGCCGCCCAGCACGTTAAAGATAACGAAGTTACGCCAGTGCATGCCGCCCATACCGGCGATAAAGGGCACAAAGGTGCGAATAAACGGGAAGAAGCGGCCCAGGAAGATGGCCAGGTGGCCCCACTTGTCCAAGAAGTCCTCGGACTTTTTGATGCGCTCGGGCGTCATGGCCTTGACCTTGCCCGAAGCGATGATCTTTTTGCCAAAGAAGTGACCGATCATAAAGTTGCACTGATCACCCAAAATGGCAGCCGCCCATGCGACGGCCAGAAGCGCCACGATGTTAAAGCCACCGTTGTGGGCAAAGAAACCCGAAGCAAACAGCAGCGAATCGCCAGGAAGGAACGGGAAGAACACCACGCCTGTCTCGATAAAGATGATCAGGAACACGCAGCCGTAGGCCATAAGCGGGCCGGCGGCGATCCAGCTGGCAATCGCGGTGCGCGGGTCTTTGAGCAGCTCGGCGATAAAATTGATGAAACCCATGAAGTAAAACCTCTCAGTTGTGGGCGCGGATACGTCCAAGTTGACCAGTATACGGTTGCGGCGCCCCCTCGTGCGCAACCCCACAAAAGCATGACCCCATTACCAGCAAGTTTGCATAACTGACACCTGTTGCGCAATGCCGCCAAGATTGTCCTTCCTAATCCCTAGCGAATCGCTATACTTTATTGAATCGCATTGCCATGGCGCTAAGGGAGGGCGGCCGGTGAGCTTTATCAATACCATTCGCGAGGACATCAAGACCGTCCAAGCGCAGGATCCCGCCGCGCAAAACGGTCTAGTCATCTTCCTTTCCTATCCTGGCCTGCACGCCAAGTGGAACCACGTGCCCGAGCACTGGCTCTGGGAGCACGGTCATCGCTCGCTCGCCCGCGTGCTCTCGCAAATCACCCGCCACATCACCGGCGTCGAGATTCATCCCGCCGCACAGATCGGCAAGCACTTCTTTATCGACCATGCCATGGGCGTCGTCATCGGCGAGACCACCATCGTGGGCGACAACTGCGTGCTCTACCAGGGCGTCACGCTCGGCGGTACCGGCAACGAGACCGGCAAACGCCACCCCACCCTGGGCAACAACGTCACCGTGGGCACAGGCGCCAAGGTGCTCGGCAACATCCGCATCGGCAACAACGTCAAAATCGGCGGCAACTCGGTTGTCGTCAAGGACGTGCCCGACAACTGCACCGTCGTGGGCGTGCCAGGACGCATCATCAAGCGCAACGGCTGCCGTGTGTTCGAGGAGAGTTTCGACGCCAAGCAGCATCGCGAGTACATGCCCGATGACGCCGCCGAGCAGAGTGCCCTCAACCGCCAGGGCATCACCGAGAATGCCCGCCGCGTCAAAGAACTCGAGCGAGAGGTGGCCGAGCTCAAGGCCCTCGTCGCCAAGCTCATGGACGAACGTTAGGAACGCAAGCGGCACAAAACAATATCGGCACCGACGCAAAAGGCGCGCCAGGGAATCAATCCCCGGCGCGCCATTCCTTTTGATGTGACATGCGGGACTGTCCCTTTGTCACATTATGCGAACTGACTCAGATAGAGGTCGGCGTAAGCACCCTCGGCAGCCAGCAGTTCCTTATGTGTGCCTTGCTCGATAATGTTGCCGTGGTCCATGACCAAGATCAGGTCGGCGTCCACGATCGTCGACAGGCGATGCGCGATCACAAAGCTCGTGCGCCCGCGCATGAGCGCGTCCATGGCGCGGCCGATAGCAAGCTCGGTGCGCGTGTCCACACTTGAGGTCGCCTCGTCCAGGATGAGAATCGCCGGGTTGTTGAGCAGCACGCGTGCGATGGTCAGCAGCTGACGCTGGCCCTGGCTGATGCTTTCGGCATCGTTGGCTACGCGCGTGTCGTAGCCCTGAGGCATGGTGCGCACAAAGAAGTCGACCTGGGCGGCGCGAGCGGCCGCAACAATCTCCTCGCGCGTTGCCTCGGGGCAGCCGTAGGCGATGTTCTCGGCAATCGTGCCGTCGAACAGCCAGGCGTCCTGTAGCACCATGCCAAACTGCTGTCGCAGCTCGCCGCGATCCATGCGGCTCGTATCCACGCCGTCGAGCGTAATACGCCCGCCGTCAATCTCGTAGAAGCGCATGAGCAGGTTGATGAGCGTCGTCTTGCCTGCGCCCGTGGTTCCCACCACGGCAATCTTCTGGCCCGGCTCGGCGGTAAACGACACGTCGCGCATGAGCGGCTTGTCGGGCGCATAGCCAAAGCGCACGTGCTCAAAAGCGACGCGGCCCTCAATGCGACCCGGCAGCTTGGCGGCCTCGTCCGGCAGCGGATCGGCCTCTATCTCGGGCTCATCAAGCAGGTCGAAAACGCGCTCCGCACTCGCCAGCGCGCTCTGCAGCGAGTTAAAAGTGAACGACAGCTGCGTCATGGGTTCGGACGCCTCGTAGATAAACTGGAAGAACGCCTGGAACACGCCGACGGTCATGTGACCGGCGACCAGCATGCTGCAGCCCACGAGCGCAATCACAATCTGCGCCAGGCGACCGATAAAGCGAACCGCGGGTCCGACGGCGTTAATCATAAAGTCGGCCTTGGTGCTCACGCGCGCCAGCTCGCCCGAGGCCTCGTGCACCTCGGCAGAGCTCTGGTGCTCGCGGTTGAATGCGCGAATCACCAAACGGCCCGAATAGCCTTCCTCGACCGCGCTCGTGATTTTGGACACCCACTCCTGACGCTCGCCCGTCACATCATGCGTACGGCGCGAAACCACCTTGGTCACCAGCAGCGACAACGCCGTAAAGAACAAAAAGACTAGCGTAAGCGGCACGCTAAACACGAACATCACGCCCACGGCGCCCACCACGGTGCCGATCGACACAAGCAGCTGCAGCAATCCGCGCTGCATGCTCTCGGACATCTTGTCCAAGTCGTTGGTCGCACGGCTGACGACCTCACCGGGACGATGCGCATCAAAGAAGGCAAGCGGCAGACGGTTGAGCTTTTGTGCGATGCGGTTGCGTAGACGCAGGTTGAGGCGTTCGGCCACGCTCGACATCAAAAAGCTCTGGAGCGCATAGAACGAGGCGGCGGCAGTCCAGATCATAAAGTAGACGAAGATGGTCTTGCCGCAGTTCTCCCAGGTGATGTTGAAGGTGGTTCCGTTGGCAAACGCCACCTGAATGTGGCCCCACAGCTCATCGATCACGCGGGCGCTATATGCCGGCGCGGCGGTGTTAAAGATGACATAGAACACAATGCTCGCAAACACGATATAGAAGCGCCAATGGTCGCCGGCAGCCTCGCTCCACAGGCGGCGCACCGTCGCCCAGGTATCACGGGGCGTCTCGTCTTCGTCTTCGTCATCCACGTCGCGCATGCGCTCTGCCTCGGCGCGGGCACGCTCATCCTCGGCTCGTTCGTTTTCCTCGTAAAGCGCTTGACGACGAGCCTCGCGCCCGGCCGCCGCCTTGGCGGCGTCATCCAGCTCGGTCGACGCGGCAGCCTGGTCGACCGTTTTATCGGCAGCGTCCGCAGCGGCGGCATCGACAAGGTCGCCCTGCTTCTTGAGCTCCTCGGTCATGCTACTCACCTCCCTTCATCTGCGATTCCGCGATGGCGCGGTACACCTCGCAGGTTTCCATAAGCTCGCCATGCGTGCCCAGGCCCACGACCTCGCCATCCTTGAGCACGACAATCTGGTCGGCGTGCAGAATCGTCGAGATGCGCTGCGCGATGATGAGCACCGCGGCGTCGCGCGTCTCGTCCTGCAGCGCATGGCGCAGGGCTGCATCGGTCTTAAAGTCCAGGGCCGAAAAACTATCGTCGAAGATATATAGATCGGCATGCTTCATGAGCGCACGGGCGATGGCCAGACGTTGGCGCTGGCCGCCCGAAAAGTTCGTACCGCCCTGCACCACCGGGGTATCGAGCCCCTGCGGCTGATCGAGCACAAAGGTGCTCTGGGCAACCTGCAGCGCATGAAGCATGTCCGCCTCGGTCGCGTCCTCGTTGCCAAAGCGCAGATTGCTTGCCACGGTACCCGAGAACAGCCACGCCTTCTGCGGCACATAGGCAATGCGCCCGCGAATCTCACCTTGCGAAAGCTCGCGCAGATCGACGCCGTCCAGGCGAATGATGCCCTTGGTGGCATCGTGGAAGCGCAGTAGAAGCTTTGCCACCGTCGACTTGCCCGAGCCCGTCGAGCCCACGATCGCGGTGGTCTGCCCGCGACGACAGGCAAAGCTCAGGTCGCACAGGGTGTCCTCGTCGGCATCGTCAAAGCGAAACGACATGTGATCGAACACGGCGACCGTATCGGCCCCGTCCTTTGAGTCGGACGCGGCCGCATCGAGCGTACGCTGGCCATCGACGATGCTCGGCTTAATCTCCAGCACCTGCTGTGCGCGGTTCAGACATGCGGCGGCACGCGGAAGCGTCAGCACCACCATCTGCGCCATCATCACAAAGAACAGGATCAGAAGCGCGTACTCCAGCACCGCCGAGATGCTCGCGATCTGCATGGCGTGGGCGCCCACGCGGTTGCCGCCCACCCACAGCACCGCCACCTCGGCAATGTTCATCAAAAAGAAGCTGGAGCTGTCGAGCCCCACAAAAAGGTGGTTGACCTTAATGGCGTTGTCCGCGTACTCGCTAAACACCTCGTCCAGGCGCTGCTCCTCGTGGCGCTCTTTATTAAAGGCGCGGATGACGCGAACGCCCACGATGTTCTCGCGCAGCACCACGTTCATGCGGTCGATAAAGCTCTGCAGGCGCATAAAAATCGGCGCGGCGTTAGCGACCGTAAAGACCGCCGCCACCAGCACGATCGCAACCACGACGCCCAGCAGCGTGCCCATGGCGGGATCGATAAACCAGGCGAAGATGATGCCCGCCACGGCCAAAAACGGCACCGGCAGCACCAGTTGAATCGTCTGCAGAATCGCCTGCTGGATCACGTTGATGTCGTTGAGCGAACGCGTGATCATCGAGCCCGTGCCAAAGCGCTCAAAGTCGCTGGCAGACAGCTCAAGCGACTTGTCGTAGACGGCGTTGCGGATATCGCAGGCCACGTTGGCGGCCAGGCGCGCCGAAAGATAGCAGCCCAGCACCGCGCCGCCGCTGGCCATGCCGGTCGCGATAAGCATGTAGAGGCCGTTGCGCAGGATGTAGTCGACATCGCCCGTGGTGATGCCGGTGTTGACCATGTTCGCCAGCATCGTGGGAACCAACAGCGTACCGACGTTGTCGATTAGCAGCACCAACAACGTCACCGCGACAAGCCTGCGATACGGCTTCATAAACCTCATTAAGAGTCGCACGACTCCCCCTCACCTTGATTCTCGGCCTGGCTCTCGGCAGCGATATGCTGCTTAAAGGCATCGCACTCATCGCCGAGCACCCGAGAGAATTTGCCGATCAAGCGCATAATCTCGCGCTGCTCACATGGCTCAAGCGCACCAAAGGCTCGCTGTTCGGCCTTGAGTGCCGGCAACGCATAACGCTCGGCAAACCGCATGCCCGCTTCGGTCAAACGCACAACCTTGTTCTTACGGCTGCCTTCGGCAAACTCCAACGTTGCGAAGCCCCGCGCCGTCAAGGTTTTAATTGCCGAGTTGATAGTCTGCTTGCTGTAGAACCATTCGCTTGTCAGACAGCTTACGGCAACACTGCCGCCCGCCGTGCTGGTATCGACGAGCATCCAGTAAGCGCAGTCCGAAAGACCGCAGGCGCGCGAGAACTCCGAATAGATATGGTCGAGTCCATTGAGCAACCGGTCGAAGTCGACCAGCGTAACCGCACTATTCATCTATCCCACCATTCGATTGTCCGATTTTTGACCAATTTTGTATCTCTAGATTAGTCCGAGTTTTGACTATCGTCAACAGGCTCTCCGCAAATGCTTGCACTTTTATGGCCTATCGGCAGAAAAAGACCGCCGGCGCGGGGGCAGCGCCAGCGGTCACGTGAAAATCGGGTTTTATTGCCCGTTAAGCGGCGACGGCCTCATAGACCGTAGCGCCCGAGAAACTGTCATGCAGGCTCTTGCCGGCAATCCACGGCAGCTCGACGACCTCGCAGACCGTGTTGACCAGCTCGGAGCAGTCAGTAAAGTGGCCCTTGTCGTTGAGGGCCTCGCAATCCTGAACACGCCAATAGCCATCGGTGTGCGTGATGTAGTACTCGTGATCGTCAATCGTCACAAAAGCGCGCGTCTTGGAACGCAGCAGCTTCAGAAATCCTTCGAAGTCGGTCTCGACGACATCTCCAGCCTGGAACATGATAGTTACCTCCTGGCCCGGCGCCACCACGGCGCATTGATAAACGTTGGTACTCCTTTAGTAAAACCTTTATCAGAGGTTATACGTTCGTCATTTAGGCAAGTGGTAAAAAACCGCAGGGTAGACGGGATAAAACGTTTAACCATCCCATTTGTTTGTCACATTCTGAAGGTACTTTTATGCAAACCTACTTTCCCAATTGGAATCTATCCTTTTGGCCGGGCAATTGACCGTCTATCGTTTGAGCCCGACGGGTATGAACGGGGCATCTGCAACGCCACTACAAGGAGGCACCATGGAGACTATCGAAGCGCTCATTCACCGCCGCAGCTGCCGCAAATACAGCGATCGTCCCGTCGAGGCCGAAAAGCTTGCACGTATTATCGAAGCCGGCCAATATGCACCGAGCGGCATGGGCCGCCAACCGGTGACGTTTGTCGCCGTCACCGACCCCGCGACCGTCGAGCGTCTCTCACAGCTCAACGCCCAGATCATGGGCAGCAACAGCGACCCCTTCTATGGCGCCAAGACCGTTGTGGTGGTGCTGGTCGACCGCAGCGTGCCCACACATCTGGAAGACGGCTCGCTCGCCATGAGCAACTTGCTCAACGCCGCCTATGCACTGGGTGTCGATTCGTGCTGGATTCACCGCGCGCATGAGGTCTTTGACTCGCCCGAGGGCCTGGAGCTGCTGGCCAGCTGGGGCCTGCCCGCCGACGGCAGCCTGCGCGGTGTCGGTCACTGCATTCTGGGCTATGCCGAGGACACGCTACCCGAGCCCAAACCCCGCCGCGACAACGTGGTGTATGTAAAGTAATTAGTTCCGCCGTTCTAACGAACGGCGGACCCGCTCGCAACTTATCTTGCCGGTGGAGTTGTCGTCGTTTCGTTCGTTTGAGTCGTTTCGGCGCCGTCGCCCTGTTCGTCCTCGTCCTTTTGAGCGTCGGCGATGGTAGAGGCCGCCGCAACGATACCGCGCTGGGGCGCGACGCCCGTCTGGGTCCGAGCGCCCTCGACAATTTCTGTGCCTGCATGCGCGAGCTCGGGCGATTTAAACATCGCGTCCAAGTTGGCACCGCCGCCGGCGTAGCCGAGCGCAGCGAGTGCGATGACGATCACTGCAACGACGACCGCGATCGGAACATAACGATGCCAACCAGCCGGATTGAGTCCGCTGCGACGAGCCGCGCCGCGGCTGATGTAACCGAGCGTGCCGTCGTGCTTGAGCTTTGAGCCCACCACGCACTTGCGGCCCCACAACGAGGACTCTGCCTGCATGGCCAAGCGGGCGCTTGCCGAAGGATAGCCGTATTTAGTGCGCTTGAACGAACCATCAAACCCCGAGGCGTGTTTGCCCCACGTCACCGATGTCGTGCGTCGGTTGACCGGCGCGGCGCTCCGCCTTCTGCGGCTCGGTTTTGTAGTCTCAGCCATACGCCCCCGCACGCCGTAACCAAATCGAAACAATAACGCTTTGGACTGTAGCACACGCGTCGCGCGCGGTCACGGGCGCCTCGCCCAACGGTCATTGTCCTTCAGCAAGCGCCACAGCGTTGTTCGGCTTACGCCCAGCACCTCCGCCGCACGGGTCCGGTTGCCGTGGAGATGATCTACAACCAGATGCGCGATATCTCGCTCGGTATCGGCCAGCGGTCGCAGGATATACAGGTCGCTTTCGAGTGTCGGGGCGCCAAAGGTTGCGGTCTTAATCACGTCCTCTTGGGCGAGCACTTCCTCCGCCACAGCGCGGTCCACCGTGCCCGCCCCCACCAATATATACAGTCGTTCCGAGACCTCGCGGAGCTGCAGATAATTGCGCGGCCAGCGGTAAGCATCGAGCGCCTTCGTCGCCGCGGCAGACAGCGTGGGCGCTGCCGTCCCAAATGCACCAGCGAGATATTCCAAATAGCGCGCAACCTTCGTCGACGCGGCTCCCTGCTCGGCGATTGCCGGCGCCACGCTCACCGCACAGGCGAAACGCTCGGTCACAAAGGCGGCCTGATCGCTTTCGCTGCCGCCCGGCATGTCATTCGCCGTCAGCACCACATGGCAGCGCGTCGCCAACGCGGTGTCGGCCATCGTGGAAACGAGCTCGCGGAGGCGCTGGGGGCCAACCGCATTCCAGCCCGCAATGCAAAGTGTCAGCCCCGTTTGGAACAACGGCGATTCGGCGCTTTTGAGCACGTGGCGCCAGCCGCGATCGGTAAGCTCATCGAGCGCAACGGCAACAAAGGGCTGATCGGCAAAAGGACCGTCCAGATAGAGGCGCTTGGCGATCTCGACCTGACCCGCTCCCAGCTCGCCCTCGAGCATAAGGGGCACACCGCGCGCGTAGCTCTCGGCGACCGGCGCAGCTACCGAGGCTGCCCCCTCAACGATGCCGTACGCGCTCGATTCGTAGCGGGCCTCAACTTCGTCGGCGTTGAGCCACTCGATGCCCGCATGTGCCGCGGCGCCGCGCACCTCGCGGACCACGACGACCCAAAGGCCCCCGCCTTCTTTGTCGGTGGGGCGAACGGTCAGGCTCAGGCGCGTACCCGCACGCCCCATAACCAGACGCGCGCCGTCTCCTATACGGTCGAGGCGCTCAGCGACAAAAGCCGCCACATCCCGCTCAAGCGCCGCGTCATTCATGGTCGAGATCGCGACGTCCCCACGCGCATCGATTGCCAATGCCGAGGCCCCGGCAGCAGCCAGGGCCTCGGTCAAGATGTTCAGCTTGGCATCGCTATCCATGATTTGCCCCTGTCCGCGGCGACGTGCAACCGCCGACGGTCGCACGACCGAGTGTTTCAAAATTGAACGATATTGCTCACCAAACACTATAGGGCAGAAAGCGCCGTCCTGCGAGTATAGGTGTTGCCCCGCATCGCCATCCTGGCGGGGCGATAAGAGCTCTTCGGGACTTATAAACCTGCGGACAAGCCATACCCGCAAGAGCTCCTATCGCTCCACCGCAGGCATGCGCTCACCAGCAACCAGCACGCAAATAAGCTACTCCTCTACCAGATTCCCAGCACGTGCTGCATTCCCAAACTCATGCACGCAATGCCAATCCAGCAGCAAAAGCCCAGCGCGATGGGCTTGCCGCCCTTTTTGACCAGCTCGACGATATCGGTATTAAAGCCAATAGCCGCCATGGCCATCACGATAAAGAACTTCGACAGCTCCTTGATGGGCGCCGTGATGGACACGGGAAGCTGAAGCACCGTGGTGATTACGCTCGCCAGCACAAAGAACAGCACGAACATGGGAAACGCGCGTTTAAGCGAGAACGTGCTTTTGGCGTCGCCGCCGGCCTTGCGCGCCAGACGCATCTGCCAGCATGCGAGCACCAACGTAATGGGAATAATGGCCAGCGTCCTGGTGAGCTTGACCACTGTGGCGCTTTCGAGCACATTGGCGCCGGGATGCATGCTGTCCCAGGCGCTCGCCGCGGCCGTTACCGACGAGGTGTCGTTGATGGCGGTGCCGGCAAACAGGCCAAAGCCCTCGTTGGTCAGCCCGAGCATGCCGCCGAGCGTCGGAAACACGAGCGCCGCGATAACGTTAAACAGGAAGATGACCGAAATAGCCTGGGCAATCTCGCGATCGTCGGCATCGATGACGGGCGCGGTCGCGGCGATGGCAGAACCGCCGCAAATCGACGAACCCACACCCACAAGCGTCGCGATCTTGCCCGGCACGTTCATAACGCGGCAGAGCACGAAGGCGATGACGAGCGAGGTCGAGATCGTCGCCACGATAATCGGCAGCGACTGGGCGCCCTTGGACAGAATCTGGGAGAGGTTCATGCCAAAGCCAAGCAGGATAACCGCGTACTGCAAGACTTTTTTGGACGTATAGGTAACGCCGGCGGCGAGCTGTTCGCGATGATTCTTGGGAAAGACGAGCGCCAGAACCATGCCGAAGAGGATGGCGAATACCGGCCCACCGACCACCTCAATCTGTTTGCCGAGCAGCGTTGCGGGGATAGCGATGATCAGGCAGAACAAGACACCCTTCCAGCGCTCGCGTACGATATTCGCCAGTTGCATATGGGATTCCTTCTTTCTCTTTCACGTTTGCGACGGCTTATGATACGGCAACATCGAGCACAGTCTCGCGCAAACAAAGACTAAGATGCCGCAATAGTTCTTGGGCAACAGCCGAATTACCCTCCGCGGAGAGCCGATTCGCGGCATAATTAACAACTGACATATGAGTTTGATAGAACAGTTGCGAGGCGCTATGGAAGAATCGATGCACGTCGGCGAGCAGGAAACGAGCCTACAGGACCAGTCCTACCACACCATTCGACGCAAAATCGTCTACCTGGACTACAAGCCGGGCGAAAAGCTGGGCGTCAAGCAACTTTGCGACGACCTGGATATGGGTCGCACGCCCGTGCGCGAGGCTTTGGTTCGCTTGGCGCAGGAAGGCCTGGTGCGCACCGTGCCCCAGAGTGGCACCTACGTCTCACCCATCAACCTCACCCTTGCCGAGAGTGCCTGTTACATCCGCGAGCATCTGGAAAAACAGGTGATCGTGGAGTGCTGTGCGCGCGCCACGTCGGCCGGCATCGAGCAGCTCGACCGCGCCATCGCGCTGCAGGAAAAGGCCATGGCCGAAGAGGATCGCATCGGCTTCTTTTTGAGCGACAACCTCATGCATCACATGATTTTTAGCATCGCATGCCGCAGCACTGTGTGGTCGTGGCTCGAGGAGACTAATGCCGACCTGGAGCGCTTCCGCTGGCTGCGCGCCGCCACGCAGGTTCTCGACAATCAGGACATCGTGAACGAGCACAAGCAGATTCGCCGCGCTATCGCCGGTCGCGACCCCATCGAAGCGAGCTTTTTGGTCAGCAAGCACCTGCACATGATGTTCCGCAACCAAACCGAGGTTCTGGACCAGTTCCCCGAGTACTTCGAGACCAGCAAGCTCCGCTAACCTGCCAAATAGGGACAGGTTTATTTTGGCAGGTTTTATCTGGGCAAATGCAGAAAAGGCCCGGCTCCGTCTTGGTGCGGAGCCGGGCCTTAGTCGCTAGAACGGCGGAATATTAGTTATTCCACGGTCACGCTCTTAGCGAGGTTACGGGGCTGATCGACGTCGCAGCCGCGCAGGACGGCGACCTCGCGGGCGAGCAGCTGCAGCGGGACGCTCGCCGTGATGGGGCTGAACACGTCGCGGACGGCCGGCACGCGGATGATGCAGTCGGCGATCTTGTTGATCTCCTCGTCGCCCTCGGTGGCAACGACGATGACCTTGGCACCGCGCGCCTTGCACTCCATAAGGTTCGACACGGTCTTGTCGTAGGTGGCGCTCTTGGTGGCCACGGCGATGACGGGGAAGCCCGTATCGATCAGCGCGATGGGGCCGTGCTTCATCTCGCCGGCAGCATACGCCTCGGCGTGCAGGTAGCTGACCTCCTTGAGCTTGAGTGCACCCTCGTAGGAGATGGCAGCGCCCATACCGCGGCCCACGAACAGCGCCGACTGCGCGTCCTTGCACAGCAGGGCGGCCTCGTGCACGGCCTCGGTCTGCGTGTCCAAAATCCACTGGATCTGCTCGGCCGTATCGGAAAGCTCGCGGAACATCATGCGCGTCTGCTTGGTGGTCAGACGGTACTTGACCTGCGCCAGCAGCAGAGCCAAAAGCGTGAGGCCCACAACCTGGCCGATGAAGCTCTTGGTCGAGGCTACGGCGATCTCCTTGTTGGCCTTGGTGTAGATGACGCCGTCGCTCTCGCGCGCCACCGGGCTGCCCACCACGTTGGTGATGCCAAAGACCTTGGCACCCTTGATACGCGCGTCACGAATGGCGGCGAGGGTATCGGCCGTCTCGCCCGACTGGGACACGGCAACGACGAGCGTCGTCGGCGTGATGATGGGGTTGCGATAGCGGAACTCGCTGGCAGCCTCAACCTCGGTGGGAATGCGAGCCCAGCCCTCAATAAGGTTCTTTGCGATGAGTCCGGCGTGATAGCTGGTGCCGCAGGCGATCACGTAGACGCGGTCGATATCGTTGAGCTCCTCGAGCGAAAGACCCAGCTCGTCGATATCGAGCTCACCGGCGGGGGTCATGCGGCCAACCAGGGTATCGCGCACGACGCGAGGCTGCTCGTGAATCTCCTTGAGCATAAAGTCGGGGTAACCGCCCTTTTCGGCCATGTCCAGGTCCCAATCGATATGGGTGATCTTGGGCTCAATCACGTTGCCGGCCTCGTCGGTGTACTCGACGCCCGCAGGCGTAAGCTTGGCAAACTGACCGTCCTCGAGCACCACGACATCGCGGGTGGCATCGATGAGCGCGATGACATCGGAGGCGACATAGGCGCCGGTCTCGCCCGCACCGACCACGATCGGGGAATCCTTGCGAGCCACGGCGATCACGCCGGGCTCGTCGGCGCACACGGCGGCCAAACCATAGGCGCCTACCACGTGGGTGCAAGCCTCACGCACGGAGGCCATCAGGTCGCGCGTCTCGGCATAGGCCTCTTCGATCAGATGCGCGAAGACCTCCGTATCGGTCTCGCTCTTAAAGTGATGGCCGCGGCCCTCCAGCTCCTCGCGCAGCTCGGCGAAGTTCTCGATAATGCCGTTGTGGACGATGGCGATGCGACCGTCGCAGCTGGTGTGGGGATGAGCGTTAACGACGGAAGGCTTGCCGTGGGTGGCCCAACGGGTGTGACCGATACCGCAGGTTGCATCGCTATCGATATTGGAAAGTTCGCTCTCCAGACCCGCAACCTTACCCACGCGGCGGATAACGTCGAGGTGCGCCGCGGCGCCCTCGCCCACCTCGAGCGCGACGCCCGAGGAGTCATAGCCGCGATACTCCATGCGCTTAAGGCCTGTGACCAGGATGTTCTTTGCAATATCAGAGCCGGTGTAGCCGACAATTCCGCACATAGGATAAATCCCTTCGTTCGCGTGACTGCAAGACGCCCACGCACGGGGGGGCGCTGAGACGTATGACGTTCGAGTATTGTACTCACGCAAGCGCAAGCTGATATACCAGAAGTGGTATCTCAACTTAGATACCACCCGATGCACACATGCCCAAACCACCACGATGGGGACAGGCACCTTTGTGGTGGTTTGGACCGGGGCGGCGCTCTGTCCCAGCGAAAGATCTCGATCTGTAACATCTGGGGCTCCGGAAGCCGGCTTAGTGTTACAGATCGAGACATTACGGTTCAGCCCCTGCACTATGTCTCGATCTGTAACAGGTGGAGGCGGTTTTGCCGTCCAGATGTTACAGATCGAGACAATTAAAGGCCCGGGCAGCTCAAGCCACCACAAAGGTGCCTGTCCCCTTCGTGGTGGTCGCGCTGGCAACGGCGTTTCCGCAGATAAAACCTGCCAAAATAAACCTGTCCCTA
>CAUBMI010000050.1 GCA_958436995.1 uncultured Collinsella sp. | reverse complement strand
GAGGTCGAATGAAATAGCCGCCCCCGCGTAATGCGAAGACGGCCACTTCTCACGCTACAAACGTGTTTGGGAGTTGGCTAACCCGCTGCAACGGGTGCCATCTGCTTCATCTTATGCGAATCCCTGCCTCATTTCAACAAGCCCCTAGGGCTCAAATGGAATCGCGATAATACCTATAATGGCGATAGCTAAAACACGATTCGCTTCCCCATCGGAGGATGTCTATGACCGAAACTGCTGCACTCGTCGAGACACGCGACACCAAGCTCGAGATCATCATGGGCCGCGAGGCACTCGACAAGCTCGCCAACACCACGGTGCTGATACTCGGCTGCGGAGGCGTGGGCTCTAACTGCTGCGAGGCACTTGCCCGCGGCGGCATCGGGCATTTTGTGATTCTGGACAAGGACATCATCGCGCCCAGCAATATCAATCGCCAGTCCATCGCCTTTCACAGCACCGTCGGCAAGCGCAAGGTCGATGTTATGGAAGCCATGATCCACGATATCAATCCCGCCACCACCGTCATCAAGCGAACTGAATATCTGCTGAGCGACAATATCGACGAGTTCTTTACGAGCGTTTTTGAGCAGACGGGCGGCAAGCTCGACTACGTCGTCGACGCCATCGACACCATCTCGGCCAAGCTCACCATTGCCAAATATGCTCAAGATCACGACATTCGTTTGGTTAGCTCTATGGGCGGGGCCAACAAGCTGCATCCCGAATGCTTGCGTTTTGCCGATATCTTTGACACCGTGCGCGACCCCATGAGCCGCATTATGCGCAAAGAATGTAAGAAGCGCGGAATCAAGAGCCTGCACGTGCTGTTTAGCTGTGAGGAATCGGTTAAAACCCAACCCCGCGACCCGTCCAACATCCACGAGCGTACCGAGTTGGGTACCGCCAGCTTTATGCCGCCCATCATGGGTCAGATGATTGCCGGCGAGGTTATCCGCCAGATCAGCGGGCGCGGGTGCGAGCGCGTGCGCGCCGACGGCCAGCGCTTGGACTAGCAGGATGCCCTGCGATGGAACCGCGATTCTTTGACACGCATTGTCATCTTGATTTGATGCTCAGCCCCGATGCTGCAGCCAGTGAGTCGGCGGCGTTGGGTCTGGGGCTCTTTGACTGCGGGGTCGACCCACGCGACTTCGCGGCAGCAAAAAAGCGGGCCAGCCGATACCCAAACATTATCGCGGGCGCCGGCCTCCATCCCTGGTGGCTCGCCGACGGCCGCTGCGGTCCTGCCGAAGTCAATCTGCTTTGCGAAGTTGCTGACCAAGAGCGCTATATCGGCGAGGTAGGACTCGACTTTTCCGCGCGCTTTGCCGGAAGCGAACCGCTTCAAATACAGGCACTTGACCGTCTCTGCGATGCACTCGTGCAGTACCCTCTCGCCGGGCGCGTGATATCAATTCACGCTGTTCGTTCGGCAGGAACCGTACTGGACGCCCTTGAGTCATATGGATTACTCACCCCAAGCCCCAACTCCCCCGCCATCATCTTCCACTGGTTTAGCGGCACCTCGAACGAGTTCGACCGTGCGCGAAACGCAGGCTGCTATTTTTCCGTGAACGAGCGGATGCTCGCTACCAAGCGCGGTCGTGAATACGCCCGACAGATCCCACTCGACCGTCTGCTGCTCGAAACCGACGCTCCAGCCGAACCGCAAGCAGATGCAAGCGCGCGACAGCTCATCACATCGCTAAAAAGCGCCTCCCTGCACATCGCCGAACTTAAAAACTGCGCCGAGGAGAGCGTCGAATCAACCGTTTTAGGAAATTCGCACTCCATATTTGACTTCAACTGACCCCGGTGGGCAAAAAACGCCAAATATGAGTACTGCTGCAAAGCTAGTAGCATTATATTGTGACAAAAGAACGCCTTGATAATGTACAGCTGTTCATTATCAAGGCGTTTTAGCATGGCTAAAGCCATATTTAACAGGTTATAATCGCCCCCAGGCGCTCAACCAGGGCCTTAAAAGCATAATTTCCCTGTTACTAAATTAGTGACAGTACTCATATTTGGCATTTTTTGTCCACGAACCCCTAAAGAGCCTCCAACAGACCCCCTAAGAAAGCTCAAGCAGCTCGGGCAGCTGGTCGATAATCTTGTCCGCGGCATCCTGGCTAAAGCCAAAGCGTTCCTCGCGCTTGGCAACGACCGTCAGGCCGGCTCGCTTGCCGGCAGTGATGCCAGGCACCGAATCCTCAACGCAGCAGCAGCGATTTGCGGGCAGCCCCAGCAGGTCCAGCGCATGCAGGTAGATGTCGGGCTCGGGCTTGCTCTCCTTAAACTGCTCGCCACTCACCACATACTCAAAGGCATCCGACAGCCCGCATGCGTTGAGCACTTCTTCGATGCTATCCATGGGAGACGAGCTGGCAAGCGCCACGCGAACGCCACGGCGCGGCAGCTCTCGAATCGTATCCACGGCGCCTGGGTTAATCAAAGCCTGATAGTCGCGCGGACGCTTATGCGCCCACTCGTCCCAACGGGCCAACGCTTCCTCGCCAGTGAAATGCCCCTTACCGGCGCGCTCAAACCAATCGACCAGCATATGCAGGAAGAACTGATGCGAGGTGCCGACTTGCCCATTCAACTCCTCTTGAGTCAGGTTAAGCCCAAGCTCCTTGGCAAACGCGGCAGTCTCGCCCAGGTAGTAATACTCGGTATCGACAATGACGCCGTCCATGTCAAAGACAACGGCGTCGAACGGAAATGCGGACACGGCACCCTCCCTAGCAAAAGGGCGCCTGTAAGCAGGCGCCCGAACCATGCATTATCGGCGATTCTAGCCCAGCAGCTTATCCAGCGCCACCGCAATACCGTCTTCGTTGTTATCGGCGGTCACCATCTGGGCTACAGCCTTAACCTCATCGACGGCGTTGCCCATGGCTACACCGGTGCCGGCCCACTCAATCATGGACTTATCGTTCTGGCCGTCGCCAAACGATACGACCTCGCTGGCATCGATGCCGAGCTTGGGCAGGGCACCCTCGAGCGCGCGGGCCTTGTCGATACCGGGCGCCGTGTACTCAAAGTACCAGTCGGCCGTAAACATGCCCGAAAGCGTTTGCTTAAAGGGCGCATACATCTCCTCGTAATGCGCCTGCAGATAGGCCGGATCGCCTGCCGTCAGCAGCTTGTCCACGGGATAAGTGTCCACGACCTCATGCAAGCTCTCGACCTCGCGAATCTTAAGGTCGCACGCATCGCGCTCGTATTTGACGATGTTTTTCTGCGAGCCGTCAGGCAGCGTGATCATGCAATGGTACGAGTCCTCGACGTGCAAATCGCGACCGAGCGAAATCATAGGGATCACGTCATAGTTTTGCAGATGATCAATCAGACGGTGCAGTTCGTCAGCCGGCATGGCTTGGTCAAAAAGGACCTCATCGGTCTGAGCGTCGACCACATGCGCGCCATTAAAGGCAACTAACAGACCGTCATGGTTCTGAAGGTCGAGCTCCTGCGCCAAGGCATGCAGCCCCCATGCGGGACGACCCGAAGCCAAGATAAGCTTAATGCCCGACTCCTGCGCCGCGAGCAGTTTCTCGCGCGTACGCGGGCTGATGACCTTTTGGTCGTTGGTGAGCGTACCGTCGATATCCATTGCGATGGCTTTGATTGCCATATATGCCTCCCTGACATTGAACAACCTTGTCTGAGCCATCATACAGAACACCCACGGCGGCGTTGTTTGCAACGGGAAAAATGTCATATTGTCCCAAACATGAACGGCGCGCCTTCGACGATTGCGATGCCCGTCGAGGCGCCTCCCGATACATTCCATCCTATCCAAATAGCAAAGGGCCCGCATCCCAACGGATACGGGCCCTTGTCGGCTATGCGTTAGTTTTCGCAGCGAATCCTACTTGCGGTGAGCGCGGTAGAACTCGATGAGCGCCTGGGTCGAAGCGTCCTGCTCGGCCTTGGCGGCGTCGTCGTGGAAGGCAGGAGTGATCTGCTTGGCAAGCTGCTTGCCCAGCTCGACGCCCCACTGGTCATAGGAGTCGATGCCCCAGACCGTGCCCTCGACAAACGTGATGTGCTCATACAGGGCGATGAGCTCGCCGAGTGCAAACGGGGTCAGCGTGTCGCCGAAAATCGAGGTCGTCGGACGGTTGCCCTCAAAGCAGCGAGCCGGGACGATCTGCTCGGGCGTGCCCTCGGCACGAACCTCGTCGGCCGTCTTGCCAAAGGCGAGCGCCTTGGTCTGGGCCAGGAAGTTGCCCAGGAACAGCTCGTGCACGTCCTGGCCGCCGTCGGTCGCGGGGTTAGCGGTGTTGGCGAAGGCGATGAAGTCGGCCGGGACCACCACGGTGCCCTGGTGCAGCAGCTGGTAGAAGGCATGCTGGCCGTTGGTGCCGGGCTCGCCCCAGAAGATCTCACCGGTGTCGGAAGTCACGGCGCTGCCGTCCCAGCGGACATGTTTGCCGTTGGACTCCATGGTGAGCTGTTGCAGGTAGGCCGGGAAGCGGTGCAGGTACTGGCAGTACGGCAGCACGGCGTGGCTCTTGGAACCGAAGAAGTTGACGTACCAGACGTTGAGCAGACCCATCAGCGCGACGGCGTTGTTCTCGAGCGGCGTGTTGCAGAAGTACTCGTCGATGGCGTGGAAGCCCTCAAGGAACTGCTGGAAACGCTCGGGGCCGAGCACGACGATCAGCGACAGGCCCACGGCGGAGTCGACGGAGTAGCGGCCGCCGACCCAGTTCCAGAAACCAAAGGCGTTAGCCGGGTCGATACCGAAAGCCTCGACCTTCTCGAGTGCGGTGGAAACGGCGACGAAGTGCTTTGCCACAGCCTCGGCGTTCTGCTCATCGGAGCCATCGATGGCGCCCTGAGCCTTGAGCTGCTCGAGCATCCAGGTCTTGACCTCGCGGGCGTTGGTGAGGGTCTCGAGCGTGGTGAAAGTCTTGGAGACGATGATCACGAGCGTGGTCTCGGGATCGAGGCCCTTGAGCTTCTCTGCCTGATCGTTGGGGTCGATGTTGGAGATGTAGCGGCAATCGATACCGGCGTCGGCATAGGGACGCAGGGCCTCGTAAGCCATGACCGGGCCCAGATCGGAGCCGCCGATGCCGATGGACACCAGGTGCTCGATCTTTTTGCCGGTAACACCCTTCCACTCACCGGAGCGCACGCGCTCGGCGAAGGCATACATGCGGTCGAGAACCTCGTGCACGTCGGCGACGACGTCCTGGCCGTCGACGATGAGCTGGCCCTTCTCGCCTGCCGGGCGGCGCAGCGCGGTGTGCAGGACGGCGCGGTCCTCGGTGGTGTTGATGTGCTCGCCGGAGAACATGGCGTCGCGGCGCTCCTCGAGCTTCACCTCGCGGGCAAGATCGCACAGCAGCTTGACGGTCTCATCAGTCACCAGGTTCTTGGACAGGTCGAAGTGCAGGTCACCGGCGTCAAAGCTCAGCTTGTTCACGCGCTCGGCATCGGCGGCGAACCAGGCCTTGAGGTCGATACCCTCGGCCTCGAGCTTCTCCTGATGGGCCTCGAGCGCCTTCCAAGCGGCAGTCGACGTAGCATCGATAGGTGCGGCAACAGTTGCCATAGAGTCCTCCTCAGCATACGGGCGCACGCCTCCATGCGCCCGGACATTCAGATGCCACTATTCTAGCGCAGGTCAAGACTATAATCAGCGAGCGTTGCCAATCGGCCCCCAAACGGCAACCGACCAAAAAGGGACAGGTTTAATTTGGCAGGTCAAACGCTTTACCAATCAAAAATAACCTATCCCTTTATGCCAAATATTAGGCCGCAGCGCAGACGCTACCGAGCAACTCACGCAGAGGAGACCCGATGCCCTCCAGCAGTTCGGGCGCGATGATGGCAAAAACGGGAACCTCGCCGGCCCCCACGACGGCAGGCACCTTGCCCTCCGAGACGATACATCCATAAGGGACAAAACCGTCTTCGCCGACATCGAGCGCCGCCATGCGACGGGCGAGCTCGCGCGCAAAGCCGGCAGTATCGGCATCGCCAATCGCCAAGACAAAGTCCACGCCTTCGTCGGTCGCCAGGGCCACGGCTTCGTCGATCAGCTCGTCTCCTCCGTCGCCTTCAACCGAGCCGCAGCGGAAAAGCACGCGCTCGAGCAGGGCGCGATCGAGCGAGCCCAGCGCCGCCGAAACGAGCTCATCACGCGTGTGCTTGTCGCCTCCCAGCACGACCAGTGTCTTGGTGCCGCCATAGTGGGCAACCAATCGCCCGCACCAGCGAGCCACGTCCCCATCCGCAACCAAGCGCGTCGGCATACCAAACCCATAGTTAACCATTATCCCCACAACCCTTCCGTGCTTTATGGTGGCATCAATCGTTAGCCTCATGCTACGAAGCGAGCTTTTCCGAGCTGTTTCGCGCTCTTTAGGGCTGCGTTAAAAACCCGATGCAACCGCACGACCATACCTGCCAAAAAGGGACAGATTTTGACGGTGTCCGGTCGAGCAGGTATTATCGAACAGGTATTCGATAAGAACATGTGTTTGATGGGAGGGCTCGGATGGCGCACGAGCAGCACACCTACATCTGCATCGACCTCAAGACGTTTTATGCCAGCGTCGAGTGCGTCGATCGTGGGCTCGATCCGCTCACCACCAACCTGGTCGTTGCCGACGAATCGCGCGGACGCACGACCATCTGTCTCGCTATCACGCAGACCATGAAGGACCTCGGGATACACAACCGCTGCCGTCTATTCGAGATTCCCGACGGCATCGACTACATCAAAGCAGTGCCGCGCATGCAACACTACATGGAGGTGTCGGCGCAAATCTACGGCGTCTATCTGGAATACGTCAGCCCCCAGGACGTGCACGTCTACTCCATCGATGAGTGCTTTATCGACGTGACGCCCTATCTGGACCTTTATCACACCGATGCCGAAGGGTTCGCCTGCATGTTGCGCGACGAGGTCTTGGGGCGCACCGGCATCACGGCGACGGTCGGTATCGGCCCCAACCTATTCCAGGCCAAGGTGGCGCTCGACATCACCGCCAAGCACGTAGCCAGCCGCATTGGCGTACTCGACGACGAGATCTTTCGCAAGGAGATCTGGCCCCATCGCCCCATCACCGACATCTGGGGCATCGGCCCCGGCGTGGCGGCCCGTCTCGAGAAATACGGCGTCTACGACCTGATGGGCGTCGCCGCACTCGACGAGAACCTGCTCTACGACGAACTCGGCGTCAACGCCGAATATCTCATCGACCACGCCTTCGGGCGCGAGCCGACAACCATCGCCGATATCCAAGCCTATCGCCCGCAAGCGACCTCGACCACCACAGGACAGGTGCTCTCGAAGGGCTATGCCTACGAGCAGGCCTACACCGTCTTGCGCGAAATGGTCGACAACGCCGTGTTGGATCTAGTCGATAAGCACGTGGTCTGCGACAGCATCTCGCTCTTTGTGGGCTACGCGAGCGAGCGCGCCGACATACGCCGGCTCAACGCCAGCGGCACGGCGCAGTATATAGACGGCTGCGGACACTTGCGCTCGAGCACCTCGGGCATCGAGCCCGCAGCGACCGACGGCCCCGAGCTCGCGCCCCGTGCTCCCAAGCCCGTCCAGCGCGATGACGAAAGGCGTCGCCTGGTGCGCGAAGCGCAGGCAATCGATGGCATCTTTGTGGGAGAGCATGGCGGCAAACCGCGTGGTGGCTATGCCGCACTCTTTGCGCACTCCAACGCCTCGCGAAAGCTGCCCGAGCGCACTAATTCGTTTAAGAAAATCATGGGGTATTTCGATGACCTTTGGGCACAAACGGTCGATCCCAAACGACCGGTCAAGCGCATCAACCTGGGATTTGGCAATCTTGTGCCCGAGGAATTTGCCACCATCGATCTGTTCAGCGATATCGAGGCCGATGAGCGCGAGCGCGACCTGGCGCGCGCCGTCCTGGCCGTGAAAGGCAAGTACGGCAAGAACGCGCTCGTCAAGGGATTAAGCTTTACCGCCGGCGCCACCGCGCGCGAACGCAACGGCCAAGTTGGAGGACATCGTGCCTAAACCCAAGCAGCAGCCCGTGCGCCCGCCGACCGCCTTCGAGCGCCTGGCGGACCCCGAGGGCAGACGCCGCGCCGCCGACCCCAACCTCACTGCCAACGGTGCCGTGCGCGCCAACCGCGCCGCACAGTTTATGCCCTTTGCCGCCCTCACGGGATACTACGAACTCGTGCGCAAGCAGGAAATCACCGTCGAGTCAAAACGTGAGCTCACGGAAGAAAAAGCCCTCGTACTTTCTAAAAAGCTCGAGGGTCTCAAACGTGGCGACTTGGTTCGTGTCACCTATTACGATACATACGGCTATCGCAGCCGCACCGGCATCCTCGACGAGGCGCTCCCCGCCTTCAAGCTCCTCAAGCTCCGAGACATCGCCATCGACTTCGACGACATCCAAGACATCGAACTGCGCGGACGAGCCTAGCCAAGGAAGCGCACCCAGAGCGACGCTTACAGCGTCATGACGTAGTAACCCGCATCTCTCACGGCAGTCTCAAGGACACCGCGATTGATCGGCCGCTTGGAGCGCACACGCGCTGTGTGGTCCGCGTACGTTACCGTAGCCCACACACCATCCAGCGCATTGAGGGCATTGGCTACGTTCTGAGCGCAGCCTTCACAGCTCATGCCGCCGATGAGCAGCTCATCGCTATAGGGATAGTGTGACGCATCGGTATCCACCACAACAACCTTTTTGGCCTTCTTGCCGCTCGCACCATCGCTGCAACAACTCTTCCCGTGTGTCGAAGCGGCAATGCGACGCAGTCCAAAAAACATGCCGACGGCAATGACGGCCAGCACGATGAGATTCGCAGGGTTGAGCAAGTCACTCATGCGCTCCCCTTTCAAGTAGCACTATCTAGATACCCCCATGGGGTGTCCCCATCTTAACCCAAAATCATGTCTGTTCGGTCAATTAGTTTCCCTCTTCAAACTTTTTTGTTGACCATGGCTTACTTTCGTGTATAAGTTTTCCTAGGCTAACAGTTTAGATCCGTAAGGAGCGCCGTGACTCGAACCATAGACATCCCAACGTTTCAGGCAGCAGTCGTGCGCAACTGCTCTCCCACGCTCGCGGGCATCAAGCCGGCATCGCTCTTTACCTATCCAGGCACCTACGCCCACGGGGACGGCTCGACCACAACCGAAACCATCGCAGAACGCCGCGCGCGCCTGCTCAACGTTATCGCCCAGTGCAATCGCGAGCTTGACCCGCTCGGCATCCACCTGAGTGTTTTGGTCTGGCGGCCCTGCGGAGCACTCGTGTACGTGTACCGAGCCAAAAGCCTCGCCACCTATTTCGCAGACCCTCGCGCCCAAACAGCGCTCGCCTCGGAAGGCTACGACACGAGAGACCTTTCGACATGCCTTGTGCATTTGGCATCACGCATCACGCTCGCGAGCAATAACATCACGGAATGCGCTTGTAGCCAGACTCGATGCGCACTACCCCAGCAAGCTAGCTGCAGCAACGACTGCACCTGCGAGTTTCCGCACGAAATAGGCTACTTCCTTGGATATCCCTACGACGACGTGCACGAGTTTATCGTCCAGCGCGGCGAGAACTACAAGGTCTTTGGAGCTTGGAAGGTCTACACGAATGTCGAGCAAGCGCTTGCGATGTTTGACGCCTACCGTGCCTGCACTCAATACCTCACCTTTGTCTATCAACAGGGCTGCAGCTTGGCGCAACTTGCCCAGGCAACCCGATAGAACATAGAAGCCGCGGCAACTGCCGCACAACTGAAAGGACTTAACATGAGCAAGATCGCCGTCGTCTACTGGAGCGGCACGGGCAACACCGAGGCCATGGCAAACCTCGTCGCCGAAGGCGCCACGTCCGCGGGTGCCGAGACCGAGGTCATCCCCTGCGCCGACTTCTCTGCCGACAAGGCCGCCGAATATGATGCCTTCGCCTTCGGCTGTCCCGCCATGGGCTCCGAGGAACTCGAGTACGATGAGTTCCAGCCGATGTGGGACGAGGTCAAGGAGACTCTCGGCGACAAGAAGGTCGTCCTCTTTGGCTCCTATTCGTGGGCCGAAGGCGAGTGGATGGACAACTGGAAGGCCGACGCCGACGAGACCGGCGTCAACGTCGTGGACTCCACCATCTGCTACGACGCGCCCGACGACGAGGGCGAGACCGCTTGCAAGGCCCTCGGAGCCGAGCTCGCGTAACGAGCCCGGGGTCTCCAAGAGAGCCTGCATCAAAGCGCATCCCCATCCCTACAAAAGAGCGGGGCTGGATTCAAGTCCAGCCCCGCTCTTTTGTAACGGCAGTTACATCAGCCGGCTACGAAATATTGCCCAAGAACGCCTTGGTGCGCTCGCTCTTGGGGTGGTCGAAGACCTCGCTCGGCGTACCCTCTTCCACAATGACGCCGCCGTCCATAAAGACGACGCGGTCGGCGACATCGCGGGCAAAGCCCATCTCGTGCGTCACGACGATCATGGTCATGCCGTCGCGTGCCAGGTCGCGCATGACACCCAGGACGTCGCGCACGAGCTCGGGGTCGAGCGCCGAGGTGGCCTCGTCAAAGAGCATGACGTGCGGGTTCATCGACAGGGCGCGGGCGATGGCAACGCGCTGCTGCTGACCGCCCGAGAGCTGGCTCGGCATAAAGTCGATACGCTCGGCAAGACCGACCTTGGTCAGCTCCTCGACGGCAATCTTCTCGGCCTCTTCCTTGCTGCGCTTGAGCACCTTCTGCTGCGCGAGCATGACGTTCTTTTTGACTGAGAGGTGCGGGAACAAATTGAACTGCTGGAACACCATACCCAGATGCGTACGTACCTTGTTAAGGTCGACGCCCTTGGCGCAAACGTCCACGCCCTCAACGACGATCGAGCCGCTCGTGGGATGCTCCAGACGATTGATGCAGCGAAGCATCGTCGACTTGCCCGAGCCCGAAGGACCCAGGACTACGACGACCTCGCCCTTGTGCACATCCAGATCGATATCGCGCAGGACCACGTTATCGCCGAAGGCCTTCTGGAGGTTCTTGATGCTGACGACGACCTCGTTCGAGTTATTGGTTTCGCTCATGATAGGACCTCCTTACAGACCGGCGATGTGGTCGGCGGGCGTCGCGACGACCTGTCCAGCGCTCTTGGCGGGACGCTTCTTCTTGGTTTCGGCCGTCCCCAGAAGCCTCGCCTCAAGACCGCTCACCAAGCGAGCAAGCGGCAGGGTGATGACCAGGTAGAAGAGGGCGGCAACCACATACGGCGTAATGGAACCCGTCGTGGCCACGATGGTACGGGCGTTCATGACGATCTCGACCACGCCCACGGCCGCGAGCAGCGACGTATCCTTGTAAAGCAGGATGAACTCACTGGTCAACGTTGGCAGGACATTGCGGAACGTCTGCGGAATCATAACGTAGAGCAGTGTCTGGAAGGCGTTCATGCCCAGCGAGCGCGCAGCCTCGTTTTGGCCCTTGGGGATTGATTGAATACCGGCACGGAAGATCTCGCACAGGTAGGCGGACGAGTTCATGGCCATGACGATAACGCCCAAGACATAGTCGTCCACCTTGACGCCGGCCAACGGCAGACCGAAGAACGCGATGTAGATCTGCAGGAACGCCGGCGTACCGCGAATGATATTCACGTAGATGCCGGCGAGGCAGCGCAGGATGCGCGACTTGGAGATGCGCATGAGCGACAGGGCAAAACCGAAGGGAATTGCCAGCGGAAACGCCACGAGCACGATCGAGAGCGACATGAGGAAGCCCTTAAAGACGATCGGCAGGCTCTGGACCAAAATGACCGGGTTCAGGAACAGGCGCAGGAACATATTGGAGTTCCAGGCCTCGACCCACGGCTGCTCTTTAAGGTCGGCCAAGAAGTTATCGAAGGCCGTCACGCCCTTGATCTCCACCGACGGAATCTTGGAGATCTTCTTGGTCGACCCGTCGGCGAGCGTATAGGTGCCGCTAAAGGCCTCATCGCCGCCCTCGACGGGGAAGGTCACGCCGTAAACCTCGACACGGAAAAAGCCGCCGGCAGGCGCCGTCTCGCCAAAATCGATCTTGAGCGTCTGGCCGTCAGCCTTGCACGTGGGTTTCATGGGCGTACGATCCATGAGGTCCTCGCCCGAGAGCATCGTCAATCGCGTGTCATCGGTACCAAACGTCGTGCCGTCGACAAACGTCAGCGAAAGACCGCTCAGCTCCTCGTCGGCATCGGCCTGAACTTCCCAGGTAATGCGCGTCTCGGTGCCGCCGACCACAGCGCTGCCCGAACCGGTGTTGGGTCGGGCAGTAATCTTTGCGGTCTCAAGCGCCTGGGCGGTCGTGGGCGCATATGCCCCCGCGCACACCAGCGCGAGCACCACGGCCATGACGCAGGCTAGCTTTTGGAGCAAGGCGGGCAGTGAAAAACGCTGCTCCGCGGCCCCTTTGTTCAGTCGAGACAAGGTGGCTCCTATCGTAGAAGTTGCCGGCAAAACGAGACGGAAACACTCTCCGTCAAGAGAAGCGCAAAGGCCCTCTCCGCAAAACGGAAAGGGCCCGCGCACAATCAAGTAGCTATTTTACTTGATGTTGTACTTAGCCATGAGGGCGTCAACGGTACCGTCATCGGTCAGGTCCTTGATGGCCTGGTTGATGTCGTCCTTGAGCTTGGTGTTGCCCTGGTTGATGGCGATGGCGTACTCCTCGCCGGTGCTGACCTGCTTGATGGTCTGGCAGGTGTTGAACTGCTCGGCGGTCAGCTGGCTGGCAACGGAGCGGTTGGTGACTACGGCATCGCCCTTATCGGACTGCAGGGCGCTGAAGCACTCGGTGGCGTCCTTGTAGGGAACGATCTTAGCCTTGGGGAAGTTTTCCTGAGCAAAGGCCTCGGCGGTCGATCCAGACTGGACGATGATGGTAGCGTCGGCGTTGTTGAGCTTCTCGCTGTAGTTGTCGGCCGTGATGTCGGTGTTATCGACCTTGGTCACGATAGCCTGATCGTCCATGTAGTAGGAATCGGAGAAAGTGACTTCCTTCTCACGCTCGGGCGTGTCGGTGATAGCCGCGATGGAAACGTCATACTTGGCGCCCGAAGCGACACCCGGAACCAGCGTGTCAAAGTCATTGTTGACGTACTCGACATCCAGGCCCAGCTTGTCGCCGATAGCCTTGATAAGCTCAAGGTCAAAGCCCTGATAATCGCCGTTGTCATCCTTGTACTCAAACGGAGCGTACTCGGCAGAGGTGCCGACGGTCAGCGTACCGTCCTTGACGAGCGCGTACTCCTTGGAGCCGTCGACCTTCTCGACCTTAGCGTCGTCAGAGCTGCTGGAACCGGCATCAGAACCAGAGGTGGCGTTGGACGAGCCGCAGCCCGTCAGAGCAAGGGCGAGCGCCATGGCACCCGTGGCGGCAAATGCGCCAAGCTTCTTGAGCTTCATAATCAGTCTCCTTCCGGTGACCTCGTTTGATTCAGAGGTCTGCAAAAACTGTTGGCTATTATGCACCCGGAATTACGAATCTGCAATGAGAAAACTGATTGAAACAAACCCATAACGTGAATGGAATACTCTACTTTATGACAGTCATTACTGCTGCAATGACCTTAATAGTCTAATTTCAGCTGCATAACCTGCAAGTTCGTTCGGAGTCTCCAAAATATACGGCAGTGAACGCAAACGGCCATTCGATACAATATTCTGCATAACCTGCATACCGCCACCAAATTCCTCGCTGCCAAGGTATCCCTTGCCGATGCACTCGTGACGATCTTTATGGGCGCCACAAGGGTTCTTCGAATCGTTGATGTGTACAGCATGCAAGCGATCGATACCCACCACGCGATCGAACTCGTCGAGTACGCCGTCCAGATCATGGATGATGTCGTAGCCGGCATCGTTCACATGGCAGGTGTCCAAACAAACGCCCAGCTTATCGGACAGCTCTGGGCACTTGGCGGCAACGCCCTCGATAATGCACGCCAGCTCTTCAAAGCTACGGCCCACCTCGGTGCCCTTGCCTGCCATGGTCTCGAGCAATACCGTCGTCTGCTGCCCCTCAAACATCACCTGGCACAGTGTGTCGACAATCATCTGAATGCCGGCGTCCGCCCCCTGTCCCACATGCGCACCGGGGTGAAAATTGTAGTAGTTGCCGGGCAGCGCTTCCATGCGCCGCAGGTCCTCTGCCATGGCCTCCAGGGCAAACTCGCGCGCCCGCTCTTTGGCCGAGCAGGGGTTATAGGTATACGGGGCATGCGCCACCAGCGGTCCAAAGTCGTTTTGCGCCATAAGCTCGCGCAGAGCCGCCACGTCATCCATGTCAAGGTCTTTTGCCTTGCCACCGCGCGGGTTGCGCGTAAAGAACGCAAAGGTATTGGCACCAATGGACAACGCCGTCTCCCCCATTGCCCGATAGCCCTTCGTCGTCGAAAGATGGCACCCAATCGTCAGCATCTCCAGCTCCCCCTCATCAGTTGCGGTGAAATACGGTCTATTGGTGCCTTATTTTGGCGCAAACAGACCGTATTCCACCGCAAGATATAAAAGGGGCATCAGGGGCAAGGTCCGCCGAGCCCCCCTTGAGCACCAGCACCGCAGCCTAGAGCGTCAAGCGAATCGCATCGATAATCTGCGCGCAGCGCTGCGTGGCGGCAAGAGGCATAACGGGGCTTTCAAGCTCTCCCGTCTGGACGAGCTGCGTCGCATGCTGAATTTCGCCGTAGAAATCATCGACCTCAAACGGGGCATTAATTTCGAGCATTCGTCCGTCGGAGTACTTCACATGGGCGAGCTCGGGGCGATGGAGGCGCTCGATTTCCACCGAACCCCGTTCGCAGGCAATCGTTAAGCGGCTTTCATATGCTGCTTTGCCGTCGCACACCATATGAATGGGTATACCGCCGACACTCATATGGATCTCATCGGCCCAATCCACGCGGCCGCCTAATACGTCACGCCAGCGAACTTCACGAGACGAAACATCGCACGCACCCGCAAGCAGATCCTCAAACCACCCGACCGCATAGCAGCCCATGTCATATAGACAGCCGCCCTGCAACGGATCGAGCAGATAACTCGAAGGGGACTCACCATAATCGAGTTTTTGCACGCTTTCGATCGAGACGATACAGCCGAGCTCGCCCGACGCAAGCAAACCCTTCACGCGAGTATGCATCGGACAAAACCGATTTTTCATCGCCTCCATAAACGGCACACCGCACTCACGGGAAACAGAGGCGATCGCATGGGCCTCTTCTTCATTCAAAACGGCCGGCTTTTCGCACAGCACGGCCTTTCCCGCGCGCAGTGCCCGACAAGCCCAATGCGCATGCATGCCATGCGGAATAGCCAAGTAGATTGCATCGACATCGGGATCGGCAATCAACGCATCATAAGCCGCATCGCCGCTATCGTCAGCCGTGGCATAACTGTGCGCGGCATCAATCGAAAACGCTCGACAAAATTCCTCGACATGTGCAGGAGTGCGGCCGGCCGCAGCCACCAGCCGTGCCTCGTCGACCTTCTTGAGCGACGATGCAAATCGATGCGAAATGTGCCCAGCGCCCAAAACGCCCCAACGAACCTCAC
>CAUBMI010000049.1 GCA_958436995.1 uncultured Collinsella sp. | reverse complement strand
GGGGGTCCAAGATTGTCAAAAAAGCGGTCGGCGCGCAGTGCGCCGACCGCCGATATATGGGGTCTGATATTTTCTACCAACCGGTTCCTCTTACTCGTCGAGGAGATCCTCTGGCATGTCGTTACCGTCGCCTAGGTCGACTGGGGCCTCTTCGGCATCGGCTGCGGCCTCGGTACCTTCGCCTTCGGGCTTCTCCTTGGCGGCCGTCATGCGGGCGACAGCGCATACACGGTCGTTGTCGTCGACGGTCATCATCTTGACGCCCTGGGTGGCGCGACCGGTTTGGCTGATCTCGTCGGTCTTGACGCGAATGACCGTCGCGCCCTCCGTCACGATGAACAGCTCATGCTGCGGGCCCACCGTCTTCATGGCTGCGAGGTTACCCTTGCGCTCGGTCATCTGGATGGTGTAGACGCCCTGACCGCCGCGGTTCTGCTCCGGGTAGTCCGCAACCGGCGTGCGCTTGCCGTAGCCGCGCTCGGTGATGACGAACAGGTCGCCATTGCCGTTGGTGACTTCCATGCCCAGAACGCTCACGCCTTCCTTCATGCCAATGCCGCGAACGCCGCTGGTATCGCGACCGGTGGCGCGCACCTGGTCCTCGGGGAACATAATCGCCTTGCCCGCGGTGGTTGCCATGATGATCTTGTCGCCCTCGCGCACGCGACGTACAGCGAGCAGTGCGTCGTCGTCCCTCAGGTTGATGGCGATCAGGCCGTCGCGGCGGCTACGGTCGTAGGCGCTCATCACGGTCTTCTTGACCATGCCGCTCTTGGTGGCAAACATCAGGTACTCGTCGGCGGGGAACTCGCGGCAGCTGATGACGCTCGCGATCTTCTCGCCCTCTTCGAAAGGCAGCAGGTTGACGATCGCGGTGCCGCGGGCCTGGCGCGTGCCAACCGGCAGCTCGTGCACCTTCAGGCGATAGACCTTGCCCTTGCTCGAGAAGAACAGCACGTACTCGTGCGTGGATGCGATAAACATCTCGTCGATGACATCGTCCTCTTTGAGGTTGACGCCCGACACGCCCTTGCCGCCGCGCTTTTGGGCGCGGTAGGCGGCCACCGGGATGCGCTTGACGTAGCCGGTGTGGGTGATGGTCACGACCATGTCCTCGTCGGCAATCAGGTCTTCGACGTCCAGGTCCTTCTCGACATGGCTGATCTCGGTGCGGCGCTTGTCGCCGAACTTCTTGGAGATCTCGCGCATCTCTTCCTTGATGACGCCCAGGATTTTCTCCTCGTGCGCCAACAGGTCCTCGTAGTAGGCGATGGCGCGGCGCAAGCCGTCCAGCTCTTCCTGAATCTTGTCGCGCTCCAGGCCGGTCAGGCGGCGCAGCTTCATCTCGAGGATGGCCGTGGTCTGCTCGGGCGTAAAGCCAAAACGCTCGATCAGGCGACCGCTGGCCTCAGAGTCGGTCTGCGAGGAGCGGATGATGCTGATGACCTCGTCGATATGGTCGAGAGCCATCAGGTAGCCCTCGAGGATATGCGCACGCGCCTGGGCCTTCTTAAGGTCAAAGCGGGTGCGGCGGGTGACGACGTCGACCTGGTGGTCGATGTAGTGCTGCAGCATCTCGCGCAGGCTCAGGCATTTGGGAACGCCGTTGACAAGCGCCAGGTTGTTGGCGCCGAAGGTCGTCTGCAGCGAGGTGTACTTGTACAGGTTGTTGAGCACGACCTGCGGGATAACGCCCTTCTTGAGCTCGATGACCAGACGGATACCCTTCTGGTTGGACTCATCGCGCATATCCGAGATACCCTCGATGCGCTTGTCGTTGACGAGTTGGGCGATCTTCTCCTGCAGGGTGCCCTTGTTGACCATGTAGGGAATCTCGGTAAAGACCAGGCGGCTACGGCCGGTCTTGGTGGACTCCACATGAGCCTTGGCGCGCACGGTGATGGAGCCGCGACCGGTCTCGTAGCTCTGCTTAATGCCGGCACTGCCCATGATGATGGCACCGGTGGGGAAGTCCGGACCGGGCATGATCTGCATGAGCTCATCGACGGTGGCGTCGGGGTTGTCGATCAGGTAGCACGTGGCCTCGATCGCCTCGGTGAGGTTGTGCGGGGCGATGTTGGTGGCCATGCCGACGGCGATGCCCTGGCTGCCGTTGACCAGCAGGTTGGGGAAACGCGCGGGCAGTGCCTGAGGCTCGGCGAGCGACTCGTCGTAGTTGGGCTGCCAGTCGACGGTGTCCTTCTGCAGGTCACGCAGGAGCTCCATGGCGGGCTTTGCCAGGCGGCTCTCGGTGTAACGCATGGCGGCGGCGCCGTCGCCGTCGATGTTGCCGAAGTTGCCGTGACCGTCGATGAGCGGCGTGCGCATGGAGAACCACTGCGCCAGGCGGACCATGGCCTCATAGACCGCGGAGTCACCGTGCGGATGGTACTTACCGATAACTTCGCCGACCGTCCAAGCGGACTTCTTGTGCGGACGATTGGGGTAGATGCCGCTCTCGTTCATCGCGTACAGAATGCGGCGGTGAACCGGCTTTAAGCCGTCGCGCACGTCCGGCAGGGCGCGCGCCGTGATGACCGACATCGAATACTCGATGAACGACTGCTTCATCTCACGGCCGAACTCCGAAATCTGGAGCTGGCCGCCGTTTATATCCTCGCCGGCAGAGGCACCACGGTCGACTTCGCCAAAGCTCTCCTCGAGCTCACCGTCGTCGTCTTCTTCCTCATCATCATCGGCATCGGGGTTATAGGCATCCGGATCGCCGTCCTCGCCCTGCTCAGCGCGGGCAAGCAGGCGCTTCAGATCATCGGGCATACCAGCGTCGCCGGCCTCGTCCATACCCTCGTTGTTGTTGATATCGTCTGCCACGTTACCTCCTCATGGTTTGCGTGGTCCATTAGTTCCCTACCACGGAGACGGCTTTTCCAGGTGCCGCAGATTCGCTCGAAAGAGGAGGGAAGCGTACTTGGGTACGCGACCGACGATTGAGGGCGAAGGTGCGGTGGCTGGGAAAGCCGAACAGGTTAGGCGTCTAGGAAGCGTGCGTCATGGGCATGTTTCTCGATGTACTCACGGCGATAGCCGACCTCGGAACCCATCAGTTCGCGCACGGCACGGTCCGCCACCACGGCGTCCTCGATCGACACGCGCTGCAGGATACGGGTCTTGGGGTCCATCGTCGTCGAGGCAAGCTGCTTGGGGTCCATCTCGCCCAGGCCCTTGTAGCGCTGGACGGTATAGCCTTTGCGCTTCTTGGTAATTTTGCCGTCCTTGGCCTTGCCGTCCTCGTCGTTGTCGTCGGGGTTCAGGCCCAGGCTCTGAATGGTGTCGCGCAAAATCTCGTCTTCGGGCTGGCGGCCGTTGGGATACACGTAATGGATCTTGTTGCGCACCTTAATACCAAAGATGGGCGGGCAGGCAACATAGACATAGCCGGCATCGATCAGCGGGCGCATGTACTTGTAGAAGAACGTCAGCAGCAGGATGCGGATATGTGCGCCGTCAACGTCTGCATCGGTCATGATGATGATCTTGTGGTAGCGCGCCTTGGTAATATCGAAGTCGCCGCCGTCGCCGGCGCTCGTCGTGACGCCGCAGCCGATCGCGGTGATCAGCGACTGGATGGTGTCGCTCGAGAACGCGCGGTGGTCGCCCACGCGCTCGACATTCAGAATCTTGCCGCGCAGGGGCAGAATCGCCTGGATGTCTCGGCGACGGCCGTCCTTGGCCGAACCGCCTGCCGAGTCGCCCTCTACGATAAAGAGCTCGGTCAGCTCGGCATCGCGCACCGAGCAGTCGGCGAGCTTGCCGGGCAGCGAAGCCGTCTCGAGCAGACTTTTGCGGCGGGTCGCCTCGCGCGCCTTGCGAGCGGCGTTGCGGGCCTTGCAAGCCTGCTGGGCCTTCTTGACGATCTCGCGGGCGGGCTTGGGGTGCTCCTCCAGATAATCGGTCAGCCCATCGGTCACAATCTTGAGCGTGAGCGCGCGCATGTAGGAGCTGCCGAGCTTGGCCTTGGTCTGGCCCTCAAACTGCGGATCGGGCAGTTTGACCGAGATGACGGCCGATAGGCCCTCGCGCACATCGTCGCCGGTCAGGTTGGCGTCTTTTTCCTTGAGCAGATTCTGCTTGCGGGCGTAATCATTAATTACGCGGGTGAGTGCGGTACGGAAGCCCTCGAGGTGCATGCCGCCCTCGGGGGTGTAGATGTCGTTGGCAAACGACATGACGTTCTCGCCGTAGCCGCTATTCCACTGCAAGGACACCTCGACCTCGCCCATCTTGGTCACGGGTGCATCCGGATCCGATTTGCCCTCAATATAGATGGGCTCCTTAAAGGCCTCGGGGACATCCTTGCCCTCATTGAGGAACTTGACGAAGTCGATGATGCCGCCGGCATAGCAAAACTCCTCCACATGGGGAGTCGCCTCGCGCTCGTCGGTCAGCACAATCTTGAGGTTCTTGTTGAGGAATGCCGTCTCCTGCAGACGGTTGTGCAGCGTGTCGAAATCGTAGATGCAGGTCTCGAAGATCTCGTCGTCGGGCCAGAAGCTGACAGTGGTACCCGTCGTCTCCGAAGTGCCCACGACCTCCATCTTCTTGACGGTCTTGCCGCGCGAAAACTCCATCTCGTAGATGTTGCCATCGCGGCATACCTGTACGACCACGCGCTTGGACAGGGCGTTGACGACGGAGATGCCCACGCCGTGCAGTCCGCCCGAGACCTTGTAGGCCGAGTTATCGAACTTACCGCCGGCGTGCAGGATCGTCATGACGACCTCGAGCGTCGGGATCTTTTTGATAGGATGCTCGTCGACGGGGATGCCGCGACCGTTGTCGACGACCGTGATGGAGTTGTCGGCGTGGACCGTCACCTGAATCTCGGTGCAGAAACCGGCCATGGCCTCGTCGACGGAGTTGTCAACGATCTCCCACACCAGGTGATGAAGACCGCTGGCGCTCGTCGAGCCAATGTACATGCCCGGGCGCTTACGAACGGCCTCGAGACCTTCGAGAATCTTAATCTCGCCGCCATCGTAATCGTTTTCGTTTGCCACACGTCCTCCTTCAGTTAAGAAAATGTGTATAGCCTTACTAGTTTATCGTAAAAAAATACCCTCGGGAACGAGGGTATTTGGCTCTACAAGGCCACCAGATGCGATTTAAGGCTCTTTTCTGCCCTGCACGCCCTTGGCCCACTCGGCACTGGCTCTCATGGCGTTCTCGAGGGCCTCGCGAAGTTTTTGGTCTTCGATGGGCGCCACTTGGCGCTCAATCTCGGTGCGCTCGGCCTCACTTAGGTCGGCGTGCGGGGCCGGCGGGCGCTCGGTCGTCGCCGGGCGCAGGCGCTCCTTGGCGGCGGGCGGTGTGTGACCGGGTGCGGATGTCTTGAACACCAGCCCGTCGACGTGCGCGCCGGCGCGCTCCATGCGCGCGCGGATAATCTCGCGCAGAAGTGTCATTTCCTGCGTCCATGAGGGCGAATCGAGGTACACCAGCAGTTCGTTGGACTCGGGCAGGTAACGCAGGCCCGTCACATGGCGTCCCTCGCGCGTGCCCGAGCACACCGCATTCCAGGCGCGATAGACCGCACGAGACTCCTCTGTAGCCTCCATCTGCGCGCGGCGCTCAGGTGTCGCGGCCGCCAGGATGCGCTGACGCTCGGCATCCAAAAAGCCGCCAAAGGCAACCGTTCCGTTCTCGCGGTCGTAATTAGCACGTCTCACCCATGCTCACCACCTTGGCTCGATCAAGCAGGTCATCGGTAAAATACCCCAGATTGGTGGTGGTTATGACTGTCTGGATATCATCACCGATCAGCTGCAGAAAAGCGCCTCGGCGCCCGGCGTCAAGCTCGCTCATCACGTCGTCCAAAAGCAGCAGCGGTGCGGTGCCCAGGATATCGCGCGCCACGGCCACTTCTGCCACCTTCCAGGCAAGCACCAGCGTTCGCTGCTGGCCCTGGCTGGCAAATGAACGGGCCGACCGGCCCGCGACGGAAAACTCAATCTCGTCGCGATGCGGACCCACGAGCGTCACGCCGCGGCGAATCTCCTCGTCGGCGCGCTCATCGAGCGCCGAGAGCATGCGCTCATACGCCCAGCCCCTGAGCTCGTCGCGATCCACGGTGCCAGGCAGGTCGCCAAGCGTGGACACATAGGACACATCGGCGGGCTCGCCGGATGCCACGCGGCCATAGGCGTCGCGCACATGGCCCGACAGCCGGTCGAGCAGGGCCAGACGATGCACGAGCAGGGCCGAACCGGCGCGGGCAAGCGATTCGTTCCAGGCGCCGAGCATCTCGCGGCAGCACCAGGTCTCCTTGAGCAGGGCATTGCGCTGGGTCACGCAGCGCCCGTAGGCACTAGCCAGATCGGCATAGCGCGCACTCAGCTGAACGCCAAAGTCATCAAGTGCGGTGCGGCGCGCGCTGGCACCCCGCTTGACCATATCCAGGTGGTCCGGGCAAAACAGCACGCTCGGCAGCACCCCGCGCACGCCGGACGCAGCGCAACGCTTGCCGTTGCGGCTAAACGAACGCTTGCCATCCTCCACGCTCAGACCCATGTCCAGCACGCGTCCATCGCCTTCGAGCCTCAGCTCGACCTTGCATGAGCCCGTGCCGTCGTGCACGAGCTCTGCTGCGGTCGGATGCCTAAACGAGGCGCCACTCGTCAGCAGCTGCAGCGCCTCTATGAGGTTGGTCTTTCCCGCCGCGTTGGGACCTGCGAGCACTGTCACACCGTCGCTCAGGGCAAGGCGATAGCTGTCGAAGCTGCGATAGCGCGCAACGGAAAGATCGCGTGCGAACATGGTCATGGTCAGTGCTAGATGCGTACCGGCATGACCAGGTACAGGTAGTTGATCTTGTCGTAGGACTTGAAGATGCCAGCCTGCGAATAGCTCTTGAGCTCCAGCGTGATCTCCTTCTCCTTGGATAGGGCATTGAGGCAGCCAAAGATGTAGTGGTAGTTGAAGGCGATGGTGCCCGACTCGCCCTCGGCCTCGACATCGATCGTCTCCTGCGCCAGATCCTGGTCGTTGGAAATGGAGGACAGGCCCATCTGGCCGTTCTCGACGTCAATCTCAAACTTGACAGCGGGGTTGGCGCTCGCGATAACGGCCACACGTTTAAGGGCGGCGTTAAAGGCGGCTACGTCGATCTTGACGCTCGTCACGCACGAATCGGGGATGAGCTGCTTGTAGTTGGGGTACACGCCCTCGATACGACGCGACACGTAGGTGGTGTTGCCGGCCTCGAAGACGACCTGGGTGTCGGTAGCCCCGATCATGATGGTCGCCTGACTGGCCATGATGTTCAGCGCGTCGTTAAAGGCGTCAGCCGGAACGTTGAGCTCAAAGGAGCCCTCGAGGGTCGAGGTCTCAACCTGCGTATCGCACACGGCCAAGCGGAAGGAATCGGTCGCCACCAGGCGTACGGTGTTGTTCTCGACCTTCATGTGCACGCCGCCCAGGATGGGGCGAGCTTTGTCGGTCGAGGTTACGCGCCACACGCGGCCGACCATTTCGGACAAGATATCGGTCGGCAGCTCCACAGCACTCTCGATGGCATAGGCCGGAAACTCGGGGAAGTCATTGGCATCGAGCGTGTTCAGCCTAAAAGAGCTCTTCTCGCAACCAATCAGTACCTGGCGCTCGGACAATTCAAAGGTGACCGGGGCATCGGGGAGGGTCTTGGTGATATTGGAGAGCATCTTACAGGGGATAACCATCTCGCCCTCTTCTTCGACATGCGCCGCGATGCGATGACGGATCGAGATGGTGTAGTTAGAGGTCTGGAATTCCAAGATGCCGTCTTGCGCCTTGACGAGCACGCCCGACAGGATGGGAAGGGTGGATGCCGAAGCGACACCCTTCATAACGACGCCGATGGCTTGTGTAAGCGAGCTCTGGCTGACGGTGAACTTCATCTTTTAATACCTTTCTATAGATATAAATATCTTAATAATAGTAATAGCACTGACGAAACTGTTGATTACTCTCAAAGACGCAGGTCAGACCCAAAAAGAGAATCGACAGCAACCTGTGTGCAACGGGGGTGGTTTTCCACGTTCAAAACCTGCGCAAAACTTTTCATCACCGCGGGTTGGGTTTTAGACACCTTATGCCCGTGGTTTCGACAAGTTTTCAACAGGTGTCTCTATTTCCCTACGAGCGCAGTGTAATTTTATCGCGCAGCGACTTGAGGTCTTCGGTGACGGTGCGGTCTTCCTGGATCATCTTCTGGACCTTTTTGTAGCTTGTGCTGACGGTCGAGTGGTTGCGGTTGCCAAATTCGGCGCCTACCGCCGTGGTCGTCATCTCGCACATTTCGATGGCCAGGTAGATAGCGATATGGCGTGCCTTGGCGATATTGGCGTTGCGACGCGGGCCGATGAGCTCCTCGTGCGTCACGCCGTATTGCTCTTCGATGACGGACTGAACCGTTTGGACGTTGATCTTTTTGGCCGATGTGTCGAAGTACTGGCTGGCGATGGCGTCGATATCGTCAAAGGTGAGCTCCCCGCCCTCGCGCTCGCGGTCGCCCGCCTCGCCGGCGCAGCGCTCGCAAAAGCTCTCGAGTTCGCGGATGTTGGTGCCCGAGACCTCTGCCATGTGTTTAAAGTGCTCGTCGGTCAGGTGCCCGCTGTCGCCCCCATAGGCCGCCAGCAGCGAGTCGTCGCCTGCCTCGGGAGCGGCGACGATGGTGTTCTCGTAATAGCGCTGCAAGATCTTGTATTTCATCTCGTAGCTGGGCTCTGCGACCAGGCAGAGCATGCCGGCGTTGAAGCGGCTGGTCAGACGCTCGTCCATGCTCAGGTCTTTGGGAGCGCGGTCGGCTGCGATGACGACTTTTTTGTTGTTGCGGATAAACTCGTCCATGAGCTGGAAAAAGTAGTCCACGCTCGCGCGCTTGCCGATGATGTTTTGAATGTCGTCGATGATGAGCACGTCCACGCCGTGGTATGCCTGCATGATGGGGGCGTTGCTCTTCTTTTGGCGGTCGAACTCGGTCATCAGGTCGTCCAGATATGCCTGGGAGTTGGCATACTTGACCTTGATCTCGGGCGACTTCTCGGCGAGCTCGTTTTTGATGGCAAGCAGCAGGTGCGTCTTGCCCAGGCCCGATTTGCCGTAGATGAACAACGATGTGCACGTGCCGCGCTCGTCCGCGAGGGCGGCAAACTTGAGTGCCGAGCGATAGGCATGGCTGTTCTCGGGGCCGTAGACAAAGTTCTCAAAGGTAAATTTTGAGTTCGCGGCGAGCGGGGCTCCATCCGTATTCTGCTCGGCCGGCACGGTCGGTGCTGGCACGGGTGAAGCGGGGGCCGCAGCTTGCGTGGATTTAGCCGGCGCTCCGCCCTTCATCTGGTTCATCATGCGACGAAAATCATCGGCCGAGAGTGTGTTCTTGATTGCAATGCCCGAATCCGCGCTCGCCGCTGCGTCGTGAGCGATGGGCATGTGCGTGACGGGTGCGTTCGCTGGCGCCGCCGCCGCGGTCGGCAACGGTGCCATGGTTTCACGGGAAACATCGCTGTGCTGGTGCTCGATTGTCGGCACGTCGCCTGCGGAGGCCGGCACCGCCGGGGAAGCAGCGGGAGCCGCGGCGGCCGCAGTCGCGACAGCGGATTCCGTCGCAGCGCCTTGCGGTGCCACGATGTCGAGCGCAATGGGTGCAAAGGCGATTTCTTCCAGATAGGCTTCAATAGTCGGCTGATGCTTTTTGAGCTGCGCGATGGCAAAGCGCGAGGGGGCCTCGATCGTGAGCGTATCTTCGGTCAGGCTTATGGCGCGCGATTGCCCCAGCATGTTGATGAGGCGTGCATCTTGGCCGTCGCGCTGGCAAAAGGCGATGGCATCCCCCAGGATGATGCTTGCTTCCTCGTCCACTGTCTCTCCCGTTCTTTAGCCCTGAGCTCGCACGCGAGCGGCGCCGAGTTCGGTCAGATGGTATTTCTGGCCATGCTTGATGACCAAGCCGGCCTGCGCCAAGTCATTGAGCGTGCGTGACCAAGTGGGGGCCGAGTTTCCAAACGCCCTCGCCAGATCGGTTGCACCGCACGCTTGATTTTGCGCCAGATAGCCCAGCGCGGCGTTGCCGCGATCGCTTACGAACACGTCCGGTTGTGGCTGCGCATACTGATTTGCTGCATTAGGATACATCATTTGAGCTGCTGGTTGTTGAGAACTCTGCATCGGTGGCATTTGCTGTTGAAAACTTTGAGGCCACTGTTGGTAAGGCTGCGGAGGCATCTGCTGGGCCCAAGGGTTGTACTGCTGCTGCGGCATCTGCTGGTACGGCTGCTGATATCCCTGCTGGTACTGTTGCGGGAACTGCTGGCCATACCCCAGTGACGGCATCTGCTGATATGGATATCCCTGTTGGTACGGCTGATAGCCCATTTGCTGGCCACTCGGTGCCCCCGTCGCCTGCTGCATTGCTGCTGCATCCTGATCCGCCAGCGGCATGGTCTCTGGCATGTTTGGCGGCATCGACATCGATGTCGCCTGGGGCTCTTGTGTAGGAAACATTCCGGGCTGCTGCATCTGTCCCACGGGGGGCTGCATCTGCTGCGTTGCCATGGGCTGCTGAGCAAAAGCTCCCGGCAGGGGGTATGTGGGCTGCTCCGTCTCGGGCCGCACGGCAGCACCGCGTCCGCCGGCACGCTCGATTTCCTGCACGCGTTTAGGGTTCAGGCTTACCGTAACCACGGTGCCGTTGCCCATGTTGTCCTCGATGGATACGGCACCGCCGGCGTTTTCCAAATACTCCTGCACCATGGGAAACCCTGCTCCGGTTCCACGGATATAGCGCTTCATCTTGCTGTTTGCACTGGTAACGCCAAAGTCGAACGCGCGCTCCTTGTCGTCGATGCCGGGTCCTTGATCGGCAAAGCGGATGGTGTCTCCGCCGTCCAGAATCGAGATGATGGGCTCGGCAAAGTGCGCGTGGATAAAGTTTTCGACAATCTCGCGGATGACCATGAGCGAGATATGGCCACCTTGTTCTTTCATGCACTGGTAGACGGTGTTGGTGGTCTCTTCCAAATACGTGCGGACATCTTGCGGATCAATGACGATCACACGCGGTGTCGACAGCATGTCGTCATAGACGGCGATGCGTGCGGCGTACATGGCTTTTGGCGCCTGCGTGGTCGTCTGCTCGCCTTCCTCACGCTCCTCGCGCACGCCGGTGATGTGCTTGTTGTCGGGTGCCGGGTCTCCGGAATCGACCATGGTGTAAAAGTCGTCAGACATGCCGCTCGCAATCTTTCATAAGGTTTCGAACAAATAGTAGCTCACTGTGCAATGTTTCTCATCTTTCGACAACTTTGCAAAACCTGTTGAAAACTTTGGAAAACGGGCGAAAAGTTCTCAACATTGCCAACATGACCTGTTGAAAACTCGATGAAATATCGTGAAAAGTTGCCATACATCGCTAAATCGAGCTTGGCTTATGGGGGAACCGTGTGAACTGCGCAACCTTTTACCTTTGATTTCTTGACATTTGAACATTGATTTCCCTACAATCTTCAAGCTCACGTGTCTATATCTGCGTCCGCGCCCCCGCGGACACTCGAAATGCAGCAGGAGGAACTTAAGATGAAGCGTACGTATCAGCCTAATAAGCGTAAGCGTGCCAAGACCCATGGCTTCCGTGCCCGTATGGCCACTAAGGGTGGTCGTGCCGTGCTCGCCCGTCGTCGCGCCAAGGGCCGCAAGCGTCTCACTGTCTAGCAGCGATACACACATCTCGCATGAAGACTATTAAGTCTCGGCAAGATTTCGAGCATGTGTTCAGTCAGGGGCGTCGTTTCAATCACCCTCTGATTCGAATGACCATATGTGAATCGGTTGGCGAAGGCGACTCCGGAAGGGTCGCCTTCGTTGGTGCTAAACGACTCGGTTGTGCTGTGGTGCGCAACCGATCTAAGCGTGTGATGCGCGAGGCCGCTCGCAGCTGTGGATTTCCCGTTGCGGGTTATGACATCATCTTGTTCGCGACTCCCAAGACGAGGGTTTCCTCGCCGCAGGAGATGGACAAGGCGTTGCGTTCGCTTATGAAACGCGCCGGCGTTGCCGGGGAGGAGCGATGAGCAATCACGTTTTGCGACGTGTTGCCATCGCTCCTATTCGCATATATCAACAGGTTATTTCGCCCTTATTGCCTGACGCTTGCATTTATTACCCAACGTGCTCGCAATACGCTATCCAGGCGATTGAGAAGTACGGTGTTTTGAGAGGCTGCTGGCTTGCCGTGAGGCGCATCGCTCGCTGCAATCCCCTGCACGTCGGCGGTTATGACCCTGTGCCTTAGCGGGCACTCGCTATCGGAGGAAAACTTACATGTGGGATTGGATCGTTAACATCCTTTTTGAGCTGCTCAAGCTCATCCAGACCTTTGCGGTCGACTGGGGCCTGTCCATCATCATCCTGGTGGTCATCATCCGTCTGCTGCTGACGCCGCTTATGCTCAAGTCGACCAAGTCGACGGCTCGCATGCAGGTGCTGCAGCCTAAGATGCTCGAGATCCAGGAGCGGTATGCCGACGATCCCCAGCGCCAGGCCGAGGAGATGCAGAAGTTCTACAGCGAGAACAAGTTCAACCCCATGGCTGGTTGTCTGCCGCTGTTGATCCAGATGCCTGTCCTGTTCGCCCTGTTTACGCTGCTGCGTAACCTGCCGAACTACTTTAGCGACGGCACGTTCTCGTTCTTCAACATCCTGCCTGACCTTACCACCACGCCGAGTGCTTCCTTTGCCGATGGCTTTATGGTTGCGCTGCCTGCGCTGGTTTGCCTGATTCTGTTCGCTGTCTTGACCCTGATTCCGCAGCTGTATATGTCTCGCAATCAGACTGGTCAGCAGGCCCAGAGCATGCGCATGATGGCCGTCGTCATGACCGTCATGATGCTTTGGATGGGCTGGAGCCTGCCCGTCGGCGTTCTGCTGTACTACGATGTGTCTTCTGCCTGGCAGGTTATCCAGCAGATCTTCGTGACACAGAAGGTTATCGACAAGGCTAAGGCCGATGAGGAGGAGCGCCTCAAGAACGCTCCGCTGCAGGTCGAGGTTACCCGTCGCGAGAAGAAGCCGCGTCCGCACAAGAAGAAGTAGTCGGGATATCAATCTTATTTAGGTACCTAACTTTTGGAGTACGTTATGTCTGAAGAGATCATCGAGGATATGCTTGAGGAGGTTGCCCCGCAGATTGCGGGCGATTATCCCGAGATTGCACAGCGCTACAAGGCCGGTGAAGAGCTGACCGATGAGGAGCTCGACACCATTGCCGATGTTGCGATTTCCATTCTGCGTTCCATCCTTTCGCACTTCGATGCCGCCAACTCTCCTATTGATGAGTACGAGGGCGACGAGGGCGAGCTGATTTTGGATGTTACGGCTCCTGATCTTGCTGTTCTCATTGGCCGTCATGGTCGTACTCTTGATGCCCTTCAGGTTATGTTCTCTTTGCTGGTGAGCCGCAAGCTTGGTTTTAGGTATCCGGTTGTGGTTGACGTTGAGGGCTACAAGAGCCGTCGTCAGGACAAGGTTGCCTCTATGGCTCAGTCTGCCGCCGAGCGTGCCATCCGTACTCATAAGAGTGTTTCGCTTCCGCCCATGAATGCCTATGAGCGTCGACTGGTTCACATTGCGCTTCGAGGCAATGATGCCGTTGATACCCATTCTGAGGGTTCTGACCCTGATCGCCATGTGGTGATTGTTGCTCGATAATTTACTCGAGTTTATGCTAAGGGGGCGTGGTTTCCACGTCCCCTTTTTTTGTCAAAAGTTCTCGATACACTGATTTTTGTCAGAAAGGAGCTTCTGTTGTTTGTACTCACCGATCAGCAGGCTGACGAGATGCTGAGTCGTCTAACTTCCTATTGCAAAGAGTATTCCTTGAATATAAATGATGCTGATCTAAGGAAATGTATTCAGCATTTGGATTTGGTTCTTGAAACTAATAAGACAACCAATCTCACTCGTATTCTTAACGTAGAAGATGCTACTGTACTTCATATCCTCGACTCACTTGTTTTGCTCCCTTATATCAATAAGGCTCCTGAGGGTGCTTTGCTCGATATGGGAACGGGTGCGGGCTTCCCTGGTATTCCATTAACGATAGCCACGAATCGTAAAGCTACTTATATTGACTCTGTTGGCAAGAAGGTCGATGCTGTCAATACTTTTGCTCATGCTCTGGGATTGAAAAATGGTCATGCAGTCCATGATCGCCTTGAAGAATATGCTCGAAGCCATAAGAAACAGTTTTCTGTCGTAACCGCTCGTGCACTCGCCCCTCTACCGATTCTTGTTGAGTATGCGGCTCCGTACCTTAAAGATGGAGGGCTATTTGTTATCACGAAGGGCAATCCATCAGATGAGGAGCTTGCTTCTGGCATGTCAGCAGCTAAGATCTGCGGCTTCACTCTGTTTCTGAATGATGCAATCGATTTGCCTGAGGGCTTGGGTCACAGGGAGTTCATTGTTCTTAAGAAGAGTCATCCAGCTTCCGTTTCATTGCCTCGTGCAAATGGCATGGCAAAGAAGAATCCGCTTGCCTAGATGTTTCACGTGAAACATAATGGATACTAACAACTTGCGGTGTTTCACGTGAAACATGGCGGTTGATTTCGAATCGGAATGTTTCACGTGAAACATCCTCCGTTTGACAGCTTTAATACACACCAGGAGGGACCGTGGGATTTCGCGACGTTAAGCGTTCGAAGAGCGCAAAAGACACGCGTATTATTGCAATCATCAATCAAAAAGGCGGCGTCGGTAAGTCAACGACGGCTGTAAACCTTGCAGCAGCACTGGGTGAACAGGGACGCAAGACACTGATTGTCGATTTTGATCCGCAGGGAAACAGCACCAGTGGATTTGGAATTGAAAAAGAAGACCTTAATCAGTGCATCTATGATGCATTATTGAATGACGTGTCGGCAGAATCGCTTGTTCTTGATACAAATTGCAAAAAGGTATTCGTTATTCCGGCGACAATTCAACTCGCAGGCGCCGAAATTGAGCTTGTAAGCGCAATTGCTCGTGAAACCCGCCTCAAAGATTTGCTTGAGCCCATTCAAGACGAGTTCGATTTTATTTTCATTGACTGTCCTCCTTCGCTCGGCCTGCTTACCATCAACGCTTTGACCGCAGCAGACAGTGTTTTGATTCCGATTCAGTGTGAGTATTACGCACTCGAGGGCGTTACGAAGCTACTTGAGTCAATGAAGATGGTCAAATCACGTCTGAACAAGGGCTTAGACACCTATGGCGTGCTTATGACCATGTATGACTCGCGTACTTCTCTGTCGAATCAGGTTGTTGAGGAGGTTCAGTCGTACTTTGGTGATAAGGCTTTTAAGACTCTAATTCCCCGTACCGTAAAAATCTCTGAGGCTCCGTCTTTTGGAGAGCCGGTAATTACCTATGCACCTCAAAATAAGGGTGCAAAAGCGTATATGAACCTTGCAAAAGAGGTGATCAAGCGTGCCTAGTGCAAAGAAACGTGGAGGTTTGGGACGCGGACTCAATGCTTTGGTCTCAGAGGCCGAGTATGAGACCGGTGGTTCGGCTGCATCGGCTTCAATTGCCGCATCTGAAACTAAACTGCCTATTGAGGATATCGTTCCAAACCCTAATCAGCCGCGAATTCACTTTAACGAAACTGAACTTCG
>CAUBMI010000048.1 GCA_958436995.1 uncultured Collinsella sp. | reverse complement strand
GCATCGATACGCGTACCGAGCTGCAGGTGCAGGCGGCATTCGACGAGCTCATGGCAGGTCGCACAAGCTTTGTCGTGGCGCACCGCCTGAGCACCATCCGCAACGCCGACTGCATTCTGGTGATGCGCGACGGCGAGATTATCGAGCGCGGCACGCACGACGAGCTGCTAGCGGCAGGTGGCTTCTACGCCGAACTCTACCGCAGCCAATTCGCCCAGTGAGCAAGCCCGTGGGGCATGTAATGCAGCGCTAGGGCGCGAGTGTGTCAACGGGGGCAACGATAATGCCCTCGGGCGTTGTATGGGCTGGCATGCCGAACCCGATGACGATGAGCTTGGCCGCGGGTGGTCTCTCGCCACGCTCGACAAGTTTGCGCTCGAGTCGAAGCAGGTTTGCAGATGCCTCGGGGATCTGCGGACTTCCGAGTTTAATTTCCACGGCAATCCAAGTTCCATCGCGCCTGTGTATAACGGCATCGACCTCGAGATCGTCGGCGTCATGGTAGTGGGACACCGATGAGTCATTTGCGGCTGCAAGGACCTTAAGGTCGTGCAGGACGAGGGATTCGAAGAGCAGTCCCAGCGTCTTCGGGTCGGATGCCAATGACTCTGGATTTGCTCCGAGCAGTGCGACGGCAAGCGAAGGGTCGGCGAGGTGCCTTTTTGCACTTTGCCGCAGCTTTACCGGAGACCTGAGCGCCGGATGCCAAGCCGGGATATCATCGATGATGTGTATTCTGCGCAAGGCATCCGTATAGCGCCGCAGCGTACTTCTCGATACCTCACCGCCGAGGTCTTTCTCAAGAGACTTTTCGCCGGCAAGAGTGGATTCGTTGCGCGCAAGCGAAGACAGAAGAGCCCTGACTTTCTCTGGGTCACGCTTCACGCCGTCAACCCTCGAAACATCCGATTCGCAGACACCGTCGATGTAGGCAGCGGATATACGCATTGCATCGGCAGTCGTCTTGCCAACCGCCTGAGGCCAACCACCACGGCATAGCAAATCGGCGATATCGGCGATGCCGTTGATGGATCCAAGTGCCGCTTTGATGGGGCATCCGTTAAGCAGCGTTTCGAGCGAGACCGCCCCTGAGGAAACCCCGAGTTCGGCCAGAGTCATTGTTTCCATGCGCAAACGTGATATGCGCCCGATGCCGCTGTGCATCGGTTGGTCGGCGTCGTTTGGTGTTGCTGACCCCGTAAGCAAAAACTGCCCTGGCTCACCGGTCCGACGATCGCATTCGAAACGTATTGCGTCCCACAGTTTTGGCTCTTCCTGCCACTCATCGATGAGTCTCGGCGTTGCGCCGACTATTGCTTGAGCTGGGTCGATCCTGGCAAGCTGCAGTGCGGCAAAGTCTCCGGCAGGGTCGGAGAGAGACAACGATGATTCAGCGAATCGCTGGGCCGTAGTCGTCTTTCCGCACCACTTCGGTCCCTGAATGAGCACGGCACCAAAAATGCCAAGATCGCGTTCGATTGAGCGATCGATACATCTACTCATATACCTAGTCATCGTACTTCCCGCCATTCAAAGAAACATTTTGTTTTATAGCATCTTACCAGCGCGTAAAACATTTTGATGAAAAACCATGACACAATTTGATGGTATTCCGTGAAACAAATTGACGATATTATGTGAAACAATTTGACGGCGTTTTGTGAAACAGTTTTTCGGCCATTCGTGAAACGTTCTGTGGCGGTTTCAATCCGAAGTACATACTGTTCGAAATCTGTCCAAAGATGTCGTCTGCGTCGCCAATCGACAGACGGTGGTTTACATCTGTCACGTTAGTACTAAGATATTCATCTAATAAATTGCATTAGTGGCTTTAGTTTTGGGGGAAACGAGGCAACGTGACTATGACGTGCTCTTTGGTGGTTAACAGCAAGAGCGGTAATACCAGGATGGTTTCGGGCGCGATCAAGCGCGCTCTGCAGGCTGCGGGTGTTGAGTTTGTCCATGCCGCGGCGTTGAGCGACGATGCGGATGCAGATCAGGTTGCGCTCGAGGCGCAGGGCGCCTGCGCGGCTGACACGGTGCTCGTCGGTTTTTGGTGCGACAAGGGCGCGTGCACGCCTTCGGTCGCGGCGTTGCTTTCCGCCTTGCACGGCAAGCGCGTCTTCCTGTTTGGCACCTGCGGTTTTGGCGCCGACCAGAGCTATTACCAGCAGATTATTGATCGCGTAACTTCCAATTTGGCTGGGGATGCCGAGCTTGCGGGCTGGGCGATGTGCCAGGGCAAGATGGGCCCCGCGGTCAAGCAGCGCTACGAGGCCATGCTCGAGCAAGATCCCGACAACGCCCGATTTAAGATGCTGCTCGACAACTGGGTTGCCGCGAAGGACCATCCCACCAAGGAGGATCTGGACAACATGGCTGCAGCCGCCAAGAAGGCCGTGCTGGGAGAGTAGCTTCGCCGTTCGCGGTCCTTCGTGCAAAACAATACAAATGTGAAAGCCTCGAAGTTCTCGAGGCTTTTTTCATGACACGAGGGCGCCCCTTTATTGATGGAAGGCCTAGTAAGCTGATTGTTCTATGCCCGGATGTGTGCGGAGTGGGATGGGATTTCCGGATGGGTGGGGTTGCGGAAGCTGCGTCCCGCCTTTGGAATGGGATGCGGTTTCCCGTTGGGGACTCTGTGGAAACCGCATCCCATTTCGCAAGCGAATGTTGGGACACGGTTTTCAGAGGGTTATGGGCTGCGAACTAGATGGTGCTGTCATAAAGCTGCAAAAAGAGGGTTAAAAATAAATGGTACTTTCAGAAGTTAATTTTAATGTGGGGGGGGGTACCATTATTTTAGTTTCGCAAAAATTAATCCCTCTATGGGGAAGTTGCGTAGGGGGTCAGTCACAGATATTGGATAAAACAGACTAATTTGGGGATAAATGACCACTTACGCCAAAAATAGTAGCATTTAGCGACAAAACATTGAAAAATGTGTAGCACATCGCTATGTTTTTATTACGAAAAGATTCCAAATTGGCTTATTTCGGACTCACTTTTCAAGCGCCTTGCGGTTCCTGTTGAAACTTGCTGACCTTTGGATGGGTCGAATAGGTTCTCAAGGGGGATGAATTATCACTTTGGCTGCGCGTAGACTCAAACGATTTATTGCACTTTTGAGTAGCTTGGCGTTCGCGCTTGTCATAGCCCTTGCCGTTGTTTCTTTTGTTCCTCGTGCATTTGGATACATGCCCTTTGCTGTGCTCTCGGGCTCTATGGAACCCGAGCTTCCCGTTGGCTCCATGGTGTTTGTTCGCCAGGTTGAGCTAGCGGATATTGCCGTGGGTGACAATGCAACCTTTTACCGATCGGATGGCGCCGTGGTGACGCACCAGGTGTACGAGATCGACCCTGCCGCGCAGATGATCGGCACGCAGGGCATTGCAAACAAAAATGCAGACGGAAGCATCATGCACGATGCCGAGCAGACGCCATTTTCGCGCGTGATCGGCACTGTTTCCTTTTGTGTCCCTTACCTGGGCTTCGTCAACGTTTATTGCACGACGATGCCTGGTTTGCTTGTTGTGGTGGCCGTTCTGGCGCTGCTGATCACGGCGTCGATAGTGCTCGATCGGATGGTTCCCGACGAGCCTGCGGGCAAGCATGCCCGCGTGCATGCGAGGGAGCGGCGTTCATAGCGGCAGGGAAAAACGTCGGCGGCGGTAGGGGCCGTTGCCGGGGAAGACGATTCTCGAAAGGAAGAGAACGATGGAAAACAAGAAGAAAAAGCGCTACGGCATCATTGCCGCCTTGCTGCTGCTGGTACTGGCTGCCGGCGTGGGTACCTACGCCTGGCTGACGGCGCAGTCGAGCCTGACCAACAACTTCACCACTGCGGGCATCAACAAGCCCACTACCGATCCCGACCATCCGAATCAGCCGCTTCCGGATGATAACAATAAGGTCAACGGCAACCTGACCGAGACCAAATGGGTTAAGGACTCTAAGCTCGCCCCTGGCGTGTCTGTACCCAAGAATCCTAATGTCGGTATCGGCAAGGGATCCGAGGATGCATATGTGTACGTCTTCGTGAACAACAAGACGGCGTCTGCCGGGGCCGATCATTCCAAGACGACTTACTTCACCATTAACTCTGGCTGGAAGGCCGTTGATGCGACCGCCGTTGAGGGCGAGCCGACTCATTATCTCGGTGGCCTTTTCGTTTATGTTGGCGAAGGAACCGAGGCTACCCCGCTTATTGCCAGCAAGAATGAGGATAAGTGGACTGGCGAGCTGTTCAGCCAGGTGACTACGCCCAAGGACACCGAGCAAAAGGATTTCGCCAATTCTGCCACGATGGATGTCAACTGCTTCATTTACGCGGCAGACAATACCGCTGAGGGTTCGTCTGCGTCTGCTTTGGCTGCTGCCAAGAATTGGGCTAAGGACCTGTAGTAATCCCACCCCCTCTACCGAGATCCCGGCCCGCTCCCCATCCCCATTTTCGGGTCGGGATCTCGGTCCCCCTTTTTATCGACGACTGGCGAACGTAATGCTCAATAATCTTTCCGACAATCAGAAACGCACCTTGGCGCTTGCCGCGATGGCGCTGTTGGCCCTGGCGTGCCTGTGCGGCACGCTGGCTTTTACTGTTGATATGGTTCCGGCGAACAACGTTCTATCGTTTGGCAGCGTGAAGGTACGAGTCTGCGAATACACCCTAAACGAGCAGGGCGAGGAGATTCCGTTTGAGCCCAACGAGCACGGGGACTATCCCGACACCAAAGCCGGGGGTTCTGACATCAGCCGCATTGTGCGCGTGGAGAACGTCGGCTCGCAGCCTGAGTACGTTCGCGCGCGCCTGCGCATGAAGTCAGTGGCACCCGACGGCTCGTGCGCGGATGCCTCGGGCAACGTTGCGTTTCATGTGGACGCGGGCGAGGGGTCCCCGTGGATCGATGGCGGCGATGGGTGGTACTACTACCGTGGATTGGCCGGGCGTGGCGGCACGCTCGACCCCGGCGCCATGACGGAAAGCCTCATGGACTCGCTGCGCTTTGTGGACGACTACCACGATGCCGCGCGCGGCGGCTCCTTCAGGCTCGATATCGATGTGCAGGCCGTGCAGGCCAAAAACCAGCAGGAAAGCGATACCGTCCTCGACGTTCTCGACGTCGTGGGTTGGCCGGAGGCGAACTAGCCTATGAAGATCAAGAACATGAACCGGGGCGTGCTTAGCAGGCTAGTTGCCGTCGCGGCGATTGCCCTTTGCTGCGTTATGGCGCTGCCGACGGCGGTGCATGCCGAGGATGTGCCCGAGGCCAAAACCGAATTCCACATCAAAAACGAGGCTGACTTTTTGGCGTACGTGGCGCTGTCGCGCGAGCGCGATACGTCCGGCTGGCACGTTTATCTCGATAACGACATTGAGCTCGACAGCGACGACATGAAAGCCATCGTTGCAAACACCGTTAAGCATCTGTCGTTTGGCAACAAGGAGCATCCGTTTAAGGGCGTGTTCGATGGTCAAAACCACACCGTTGAGGGCCTGAACTACGATAAAGACGCTTTTGACCCCGAGCGCGATACGGGATTTTTTGCCGAGACCAACGGTGCCACCATCAAAAACTTCCTGGTCAAGGACGCCAACGTGTGGGCGGACTTCCGCGGTGGCATTATCGTGGGCAAGGCCGTCAATACGCGCTTCGAAAACGTTATGGTCATGGAGAGCACGCTGCACGTGACCTGCGCCAACAATGCTCTCAACCTCATTACCAACGCAGGCTTTGAGGGCGGTCTCATCGTCGGCGAGCTCGACGGCTGCACCCTCTACAACTGCGAGGTCCGTGGCGGCCGTGCCGTCAACAATACGACCTCGGGCGTGCAGGCGCTCGGCGGTGAGGGTCTGTATATGGCGGCGTTTGCCGGCTACGTTAAGAACTCGACTATCGAGTACTGCCGCGTGACGCCGACGCGTAAGGACGACGGCTCGATTGCTGAGAAGGGCATGACCGACGTCACCAATAAGTACGACGTGGCCATTGGCGCCCTGGGCGGCAACAACGTGTATGCCTCGGGTTTTGTGGGCTGTATGGCGGGTGACGCCAAGATTATCGACTGCTTCTCGACGGCGCAGTGCTACAGCTATGCCGCGTCGTACGTGGGCGTCGTCGCCGTGACGCGCGCGTGGACGGGTGGCTTGGCGGGTCGTATTCTAACCGAAAAGGGCAACGAGCTCGTCCGAAGCCATTTTGCGGGTGACTTGAGCTCGCGTCAGTATAATCCCATCGCCGTGATCCCCATCATTCAAAACGATGTGAACCTGGGCGGTATTGCTGCGCGCGCCAACAAGGGTGACGCCACGGTTACCGAATGCTACTTTAAGCCGAGCGTGAGCCTAAACGGCAGCAGCCAGGGCAACCCTGCCAAAAAGAAAATCCCCTCGTTTGGCGGCGACGGCATCATCAAGGGCGATGGCTATGGTCCGTGGGATGACGAACGCTACACCACGCGCGAGCTGTGGGAAGAGCACGACTACGACTTCTGTGCCGGCACCATGCGCTCGACCGCTAACGACAAGGCCCTGGGTGCCCCGCACCCCAATGAGTGGGCGATGGATTACAAGCTGAAAATTCCCGTGCATGGCCAAAGCGTTAAGGCGACGATCGATTTTCCCGGTGCGGGCACCGCGACAATCGAGAAGACCAAACTTGGCAAAGACCAGGCGACCTCGGATCCGTACGCCTTTGCCGTGAGCGCCGTGCTGGCGGGAACGGCCCAAGGCCTGGCCCAGGGCGATACATCGGTAACGTTTAAGCAGGATACCTCCGCAAAGCCAGAGGGTTTGACCGAGGCCAACGGCGGCTACCGCTTTATGGGCTGGTTCCGTGAGCCCGGAGTCAATGTGAACCGTATCGATGCCGATAACGCCTGGTTTAACGGCAAGACCGATGCCGATGCCGTTAAGGCTGGCAAGCAGGTCCAGAAGAACGAAGCGCACGAGATAACGTCGAGCTATACCGCCGATAACGCGAAGGGGGCCGAGGCCTTTAAGGGCAACGACCTGTTTATTGCTTCGTACGAGGCGCAGGTACTGTTCTATAACGTCAAGGGCGAGACGCTCGCGTGGCAGAGCGGCGAGGAGCACGACAAGTCGACGGACTGGTACCGCTATGGCGTCGGTTTAACGCCGGCTGCCCCTGCGGACCGCGGCACTCTTTCTGCCAGCGCCACCTTTATCGGTTGGACGACGCAGCCGAGTGGCGAGGCCGGGATGCATGGCGGTTACGCGGCCATCACCTCGCCTGAGCTTGCCGAGTTAAAAAACGCCGGTGCGTTCTATCCTGCCGGCACCGAGATCACTGTGCTTGGCCCTACCGATTTTTATCCGGTGTACACCGACTATGTGTCGAACATCATGACGGTGTTTGAGGGCAATGAGCAGGATGCAACCGACGATCAGACTCGGCGCGACGGTGTGGGCAAAACTGACGTTAAGGTTGAGACTGCAGAAGATGGCACAAGCGCGTATACCGTACAGGTGCTCGACGTATCCGGTAAAGCTATATCCGAGGAGGGCCAGCTGCCCGACGGCTATCGTTTCCTGGGTTGGTATGAAAACAAGCAGGCTGCCGATGGATCCCCGGTTGATGTTCGCGTGAGCCGCGATCCGAGCTACAAGCTTCCCGGCAATGTGGACCTGACCGTTCCGCATACCTATACCGCACGCTTTGAGTACCGCGTGGATTACTACATCCGGGCATTCACAAATAGCGGTCTAACGGACAGCAAGCTCCTCTGCTCGGTTTGGAATAAGTACAAGTCGCCCTTTGAGGAAAACGTTGGCGCGACATATGTTCGTGAAAACATTGTCCATTGGGGTGCTGGTACGGATGATTCCGCTCACGTGTTACACGATGATAAGAATCCAGCGGATAAGTGCACTACGGTTCTCTCTGATGCGACGCGAATCGTTGCGCCTATTAACGCCTACTCGCATAATGTGCGTAACGACACTGGCGCAAATACTATCAAGGATATGATTGCCGACACTGATTTTCCAGGAGCCGGTAAACTGAGTGATGAGTGGAAAGCGTCAAGTATTAAAGTTCAATTTTCCCCCGCACATGATAGGTACCACTTCAGTTTTTGGACGCTCGAAAGACCCGACGACGGTTCTTGGACGTATATAGAGAATCCTTTTTCGAGTGCTGTTTTAACGACAGAGCAATATTATGTCCGCGCCATGGTGACCACGGACGTCAACTTCTATGACAAGGATGGCAACGTAAAGCAGGCTGCTACTCGACGCTATGAAAGCAACTTGCTTCAGCAGAAAACGGCGGAAGGTAAAGATCCGACGTTCCTGTATTGCTATCCGCATCTCTATAAGGATAGGACGGTTAATACAAGGCCCTACGACGGAAAGGATGGTGACGTCAATCCCAGTCTGACACTCGAAGCCTCTCCGACCGATGCCGACATGGCCGTGCCTGGCTATAAGTTCCTGGGCTGGATTTCGACCGCCGAGGTTCAGAAGGATTCTGACGTCTGGAAGTATATCTACGACGTCGCCGGCGACTCCTATGTGACGAGTGATCCGGATAAGGCAGAGCCGTATCTGGCGACCGACGAGTCCAAGGTCACCCAGTGGCAGGATGCCTATCCCGTCTACGCAAAGTACGACGTCAGCTACACCACCAACCTGCATCGCGCAGGTTTTGAGGGTACGGACAAGGTCAATGTGCCTAGCTACAACATCGCTCCCGTTATCAACGCGGACACCAATCCTGCTACGGCAACGGTGACCCCTGACGTTACGACGCCGGTTTATAAAGCAGGCGGTGAGCTGTATAAGTTGCAGAAGGTTGAGATCGAGCTTCCGAACGGCGAGATCAAGACGCTTCCCTACGATGTGGAGCATGGTACTTGCTCTTATCCGGTGGAACCTGGCGGAGCCTATACATTCGTGGCGTACTATTCGCCGTTGGCGGTTGTGTACCACCTCAATGCCACGGATGTGGACGGCAAAGTTGCTCAGCAAGACGATATGCTCGGCAACCTTAATGGCGGCATCCCGAAGCCTACTTATGACGTCAGCACTATCGATGCGGATACAGGCAAGTTCAACGTCTTCGTGGGCTGGACGGAAGCCGAGCCGGCACCTGGCAAGGGCTATGTCGCTTGGTCAGAGGGCATCCGTATGGTGAGTGCTTCTACCGTGGTCAAGGCCCCCATGGAGCTGTACCCGGTCTACCGTCCCAACCTGGTTACCGTTCAATCGAACATTGACTCTAAACTTGCGAATCCCGATCTTGTCCGTAGCCTCGGCCGCACTGATTCCGGCGACCAGATTTCTCTTGAGGTCAAGGCCGCCGAGGAGGTTGAGGGCACTGACGGCACCAAGTACGACTTTGTCGGCTGGTCGCGCGATTATGTCAATGACGGGCAGTACACCCTGATGACTGACGATGAGAAGTATCCCCTCGAGGGCAGCGAGCCCTTTGAGAGCGTGACCTACACTGCGGTGTACAAGAAGACGCCGCTTAAAGTGCGCTATCACGACACCGAAGACAACGTCATCTACACCGCTACGGTAGACCCGAACGATACGAGTGTTCTGCGTGGCCAGGATGGCAATGCCGGCTTTGTTCAGACAGTTAAGGTGCCCAAGATGGACGAGAACGGCAACCCGGTCTATGACGACAAGGGTGAACCCGTCATGGAGCCAAAGGAAGTGGCCTACGATCCCGAAGCCTACTCCGCAATCGTCGCATTCCTGGGCGAGCGAGCGGATAGCAGCTTGAAGGAGTTGTTCTTGGAGTGGCAGTGGGTTAATGGCGACAAAGCTGTGGCGTGGAGCGACTTCAAGGGTAAACCGGTTACAGCCAACATGGATTTGTATCCGGTGACGTATAAGGTCGTCGCTAACGACACATCGGACGATGCGAGCCCTAAGAATGTGACCGGGCAGCTCAAGTGGTTGCTTGATCCCAATGCCGCGAACACGATAGATGACAAGAGCGATAAGGCGCCGTTCAAGGCTTGCTTTGCAAAGCCCTTCATGGGCACGCAACTGACGGTGCACGTTGACCGCGTGGGCTATGGTCTTCCTGGCCAGACTCCTGCGCCTGTCAACGGGAAGTATGTCTCGCTTTACAGTTCGGGTTCAGGCGAGGGCTCGTTTGAGCTGACGAATCGTTTGGACTACAAGCTCACGGGCGACGGCACTCAGAGCGATGGCAATGCGGTGTTCGATTTCGCCGCTACGCATACGCTCAAGATCGTCAAGCAAACCCAGGATAGCTGGGCGAAGGGCAAGACGTTCCGCTTCAAGGTTTCCCGGGCCGGCATGGACGGCAACGCCTTGGAGGAGCGCACGGTTGAGGTAACGGTGTCATCGGATGCGCAGCTGAAGGACGGTTCCGCCTGGTACTCCGGCGCTATCGAGCTTGCGGTCCCGGCGGGTATCTACACCGTCGAGGAGGACTCAGCGTGGGCATGGCGCTACAGCAACCAAATCGGCGTCCCTGGCAAGCAGCCGGGCGATAAGGCGCAGGCGACTATCTCCGCTGCATCGAGCGCGAACGATGCCACGTTCACCTGCACGAACACGCGTGTGAACGACAAATGGATCGACGGCAGCAATCGTGCCCATAACGTTTGGAGCAACGGCAACGTAGCAAAGAAGGAGGATTAGCATGTCCAAGCGCAAGCGCATCATCGCCTTGCTGGTGGGGGTTATCCTCCTGGCCGGTACGGCAGGCACGTTGGCCTGGCTTTCGATTACGGGCGTGCTGGTCAACCAGTTCGGCATCGGGTCGGTGACGCCATCGGTTCAGGAAACGCTCAACGGCAAAGTGAAAAGCGATGTCAAGGCGAAGAACACGGGTACCGCGCCCGCCTATATTCGTGCTGCAGTGGATATCTACTGGCAGGACCAGGATGGCGCACGCCTGTGGGATGAGCCGAAGGAGGAGCCGAAGGGTGAGGCGGATTACGAGATTGCGTGGAGCGTGGCTGATGCCTCGGGCGCGAACTCGGCTTATAACTGGGTTAAGGCGAGCGACGGGTTCTATTACTGGACGTCGCCCGTCGCTCCCGGCGCGGAAACCGGCGTGCTCATTAATAGGGTTACCGAGCTCAAGGCAACCGAAGGTCGCAATCTTGTCGTGGATATCTCCACTCAGGCGGTCCAGGCGACGCCCGATGAGGCCGTGCACGACGCATGGGGTTGCTCGGTCGAGAATGACGTGCTGGTGCCGCCGCATGGAGGTGCGTAAGTATGGCGTTCCCGATTCGTAAAGGTGTTGCGCGCTCCTTGCGTTGCATGGTCGCGGCCATTTTCTGCGTGGTCGCGCTCGCTGTTCCCGCCCGTGCGTTTGCCGATACTCCCGCGATTGCCTATGACGGAAATGCGCGTCAGCTGACGGTCTCGGGGGCGACGGACTCCTCGGGGGAGCCCGATCTGTTTTTGGCCTTTAAAGATCTGATGCCTGGCGATGTGCGTGATCAGCAGATAGAGATTCGTGCCACGGGCGTAAAGTCCCAGGTGCGCGTGTTTGTGCGTGCCGTTGTCGATCACGAGACGGCACGCCTGCTGTCGCCCATTACCCTAACGGCGTCGGCGGGCGATGGCTCTGCAGGTTGGCTCCAGACAGGAACACCGGGCAGCGCGTTCGCTTATCCCACGCAAATCGCCACGTTTACGAGCGATGGCAGCACGGTGCTTAATTTGCAGCTAAACGTTCCGACATCGGTGGGCAACGAGGTTGCCGACGCAAACAAGACCATTCGCTGGGAGATTACCGCCGAGGACGATGACGAGAAGATTCCCGTGCAGTCTGCTGACAGCAAGAAGCCCGGCTTGCTTGGTCTGGCGGCAACGGGCGACAACACGCTCACGTTGCTTTTGGTGTTGCTGACACTTGCAATCATCGCATTTATAGCCGCACTTCTTTTGTCCCGGAGGGATAAGCGCTAGGTTCATCTTCTAAACGCAACGCCCTCCCGGGCGGCGGGCACGAAGTTCCCTGCTCTACAGTCCTGCGCAAGACGAAGGCCACATTAAGTGGCCTTCTTTGCGTGCGGAACTCGCGATGAACTTCGAGCCCGCCGCTCGGGAGGGCGCCCCTTTATTGACGGAAGGCCTAATAAGCGGATATTCCATGCCCGGATGTATTCAGAGCGGGACGGGCTTTCCGGATGGGCGGTGTTTCGGAAAGTGTGTCCCAGAATCGGCGCTCAGAGTGGTCCCCACTTTCCGGTTGATGTCTTGTCCGGAAACTATGTCCCGGAATTAAGGCTTGGAATGGGATGCACTTTCCGGTTGAGAGCCTTAGCGGAAAGTGCGACCCGGAATTTACTCTTGAAGTGGGATGCGCTTTCCCAACAGGCCCTCAAGCGGAAACTGCGTCCCATTCCGAAGGCAGATTCCGGGACACACTTTCCGAATACAAAGAAGGCCACTTAATGTGGCCTTCAACTTACATATATTGCGGATGCTCTCATGACAAGCCGCGCCTCAACACCGAGGCGTCTGCTCGGTGGCGCGGAACGTAAGGTTCATCGCGAGTTCCGCACGAGCCGGAGAGCACTTAATGTGCTCTCCGTGCGAGCAGGACTGTCCGAGCAGGGAACCTTATGTTCCGCGCCACCCGGGCGGACGAACCAGGTCGATAGACCCGTTACTTGATCTTGGTCGTACCCGGCGCCAGGTTGGGGTCGGTCTCGTTGGCCTCGGTCTGGAAGTGCTCCGTATAGACGTTCTTGCCGTCGCGGAACATCTCGTAGTACTGCATCTTGGCGTAATCCTCGCGCGCCTTGGTGGCGGCTGCGGCAACGGCGTCGTCGCCGGTGACGTTGGAGGAGAGCGCCCAGCGCAGGCTGGCGTCCTCGTAGCCGACGGAGTTGATGGCGGGCAGCGACTCGCGCAGCGTCATATGCGCCTTCTGGTAGTCGGTCAGCGGCGCGCCGATCAGCTGCATCAGCTGGGTGGACAGGTAGTTGGTGGACAGGTCGTCGACCTCACTCGTCTGGTCGCAACCGGCAACGTCGTAGTTAGCCCAGATGATGTAGTCAGTCTGCCACAGGCGTTCCTGGTGCGTGGCATCATCCTCGCCGGTAAACCACTTGTCGTTGAACTTGGACGGGAAGAACGGCTGGTGGTCGCCCCAGAACACCACGACAACCTTACGGTCGAGCTTGCTCAGGGCGTTGAGGAAGTAGCGAAGCGCCTGGTCGGACTGCTCGATGCACGAGACATACTCGTCGACATCGGAGAGCGTACCGTCCTCGACGGTCTTGGCGTCCAGGTCGGTCGTGTCGATGTTCAGGTGCATCTGCTTGTCGACCGGCAGCAGGCCCGTGTCGTAGCCCGAGTGGTTCTGCATGGTCACATCGAAGATGAACTGCGGGTCGGCGTTCTGGTCGAGCAGCTCCAGAATCTTGTCGTAGGTAGCCTGGTCGGTCACCATGCCGCGCAGGGTATCGGCGCCCTGGAAATCGTTGATGGACAGGAACTGGTCAAAGCCAAAGTCCTTATAGACGTTCTCGCGGTTCCAGTTGGTGGCGTGGTTGGGGTGCATGGCCGTGGTGGAATAGCCGAGCGATTTGAACTGCTCTGCTAGGTTCCCGGTCGTCTCCATGTTGTAGATGGTGTAGGGGTACACGCCCGAACCCAGGTTGGCCATGGAGTTGCCGGTCATAAACTCAAACTCGGTATTGGCCGTGCCGCCGCCGTAGGCGCTCACATAGAGCTTGCCGCGGCTGAGACAGTTGGACAGGTTCTTAAAGTACTGCGGGCCTTCGTAGCCGGCGCGCATGTTCTGATAGATTGACAGGTCCGAGAAGGTCTCGTTCATGATGGCGATGACCGTGGGCTTCTCGCTGTCGAATTGCTCCTTTGCGGCGGTGCGCTCGTCGCTCTTGGCCGCGTCGGACTTGTCGTAGGCCTTGGCGTACTTTTTGAGCGTGGCCTTGGCATCGTCGACGGAGTAGTCGGCGGGTTTGGGCGGCTTAATGGACTGTGCTGCACTAATAAAGGCAGGCAGGTAGCCCTCGCGCCAGTAGCTCTCGAGCGGGCGCCAGGTGTAGACGGTGATGCCGAGGGTGTTGTAGTAGTCGATGAGCGTGACATGCGCGGTCACGCCGCCCAGGCACAGCACCGCCACGAGCAGATTGGTGAGCAGCATGCGCTTGGCGTTGGCGGCGCCCTTCTGGCGGTGCGGTGCCACCAGGCCGGCGTACTCGCACAGCAGCATGGCGATGGCGGTAAAGCCCATGGACAGCACGCAGAACAGCGAGATGGAGAAGGTGTAGCCGTTGCCGGCGACCGCGGCGGCGGTGGAGATGGCCGAAAGGTCGCCCGGCTGGATGGGCATGGATTTAAACGTGATGACGAAGAACTCGGCAATGCCCAGGATAAAGAGGGCAAAGGCCAGGACCGCGGGAGCCGCGCCGTGGCGCTGGAACAGGAAGAACAGGCCGACCATGAGCGTGGTGATGATGGCCCACTCGAGCAGGATGCACAGGGGATAGACCCAGGTAAAGTCGTGGTTGGACGAGACCTCCATGCCCAGCAGCGCAAAGACGCCGGCGAGCAGCAGGCACAAGACGGCGGCGACGAGCGGTTTGCCCACAAAGGCGCTGCGCAGGCGGGCGAGCTTGCCGGTGGGGGCGGGGGCGTCGGCAGAGGCGAACGCAAAGACGCGCGGGGCGAGGCGGTCGCGGGCGATGCTGGCCCAAGCGCATCCGGTGAGAATGGCGTTGGTCAGGATGAGCATCACAAAGGCGAGCGGCTCGTTTTGAGCGACGAGGCCAATGGCGCCCCAAATGGTCAAAAAGAGCTGGAACAGGCCGAAGGCGACGCTCCACCCAAGAGCGCTTTTGGCAACGGTGCCCGACTTTGCGCAAATGGCCTTGGCCTCGCGCAAGACAAGGTAGACGGTCGCCGCAAGACCGACGAGCGAGATGGCGGCAGCGAACATGCTGAGACTCCTCACAAACTTAAAACCTACGAAAGCGGGGGTTTACCCGATTGTTACCAAGATATGCGCTGCAATTGGTGGCTGCGCACAACAACCAGCCATATTAACGCGCACGTGTGGCGGTGTGGCGCAATGTAGTGGCGACCTGCGCGATAATGGACGGGAATTACACGGAAACGTAAAGGCTTCTTAAAGAAATGGCGAGGATGAGGCGATGAACGAGCGGGTTTGTATGACGAGTGCGGGCGACGTGGGTGCCGGCATGGACGCGGGCGGCTATCCGGTCGAGACTACGGGCAACGCGGTGCTGGACATTTTGGAGCACCGTTCGTCTACGCGCGCCTTCGCGCGCGATGACAGTGACCGTCCCGTAGCGGTGACCGACGAGCAGCGGGCGGCGATTTTGCATGCGGCGAGTCGCGCGCCATCGGCAGGCGCCATGATGATGTATTCCATCGTGAGCATTCGCGAGCAGGCTACGCTGGACCGTCTGGCCGACCTGTGCGATCACCAGCCCATGATCGCCAAGGCGCCCTGGGCACTTATATTTGTGGTCGATTATGCCAAGTGGATCGATCTGTTTGAGCACGTGGGCTGCTTTGAGCCCGAGTTTGTCGAGCGCACGGGCAAGGCGCCCCGCCGCGCGCCGGGTTTGGGCGACTTTGCCATCGCGGCCCAGGACGCCGTGATCGCTGCACAAAACGCCGTGGTTGCCGCCGAGGCCCTGGGGCTGGGGAGCTGCTACATCGGTGATATCGTCGAGAATGCCGAGGAAGTTGCCGAGCTGCTCGATCTGCCGCCCTATACCATGCCGCTGTCGATGCTCATCATCGGCACGCCCCG
>CAUBMI010000047.1 GCA_958436995.1 uncultured Collinsella sp. | reverse complement strand
GTCGGCAGGTTGGCCCACCTACTTTTTTCGAGTTGTTCGGCCAGCTGAACCACTAGTCGAGGCCCCTTGAACCGCAATCGAGCGCTATAGTCGCCCCAATTTCGCAACCAAGCCCCATAAATCTACCTGAATCAATTCGAATAGGACGTTGCGATCGCACCATTCGTATAGGATAAGGCCGAATAACTCAAATTATGTTGGTGAGGCATCTGAGCGGTCGGCAAAAACGCTTAGAAGCTACGAATCCGCAACTAAAGTTCACCAAAATGGGGCAGCCGACAGAAACCTCCCCAGCCGAAGCTGCCCCCTCAATACGACAGCTCAAAAACCCACCGTTCGCAGAAGATAAGCCGCGCCCCAATACCGTTGCCCGAAGTTTCGAGCGTATATGACGTCCGCTATGCCATCATGCGCGTATGGGAATCGTTCTGTCACATACCACGGCACGCGCTGTATACCAAACAGTCAACTCGCTCGCAAGCCACGCGACCGATCCCATATCTATGGAAAAGATCAAGGTGTCTGCGCCGACCACGTCCAACCTGGAAGCGGCGCGAGCATGGCTCAACAGAAAGAATGTCGATTCTGAAAGCATCCATGTGCTGACGTTTTCCAATAATGCCAAAAGGCACCGCAAGGGCTGCATCTGCCACTGCACGCGCTATACGTTTGATGCAGAAAGCTACCTAGAACTCGAGCCGAACGTCTACATCGTCGATATCAAGCTGTGCGCGTTAGAAGCAGCAGCCGACCTCAACCTTTCGGAGCTCGTTGAGTATTACTTTGAAATCTGCGGCTCCTACGCGCTTGGAACGTCCGACGAAACTCAATATCGCGAGCGCCCAGCCCTAACCAGCGTTGAAGAGCTCAGAGCCTTCTTTTCAGAGGCATCGGGGTATCGTGGATCTAATAAAGCACTTAAGGCACTTTCTTATGTACGCGAAGGCTGTCGCTCCCCACTCGAAACGGCGTTTGTCATGATGCTGACAATGCCCAAGTCAATGGGTGGCTTAGCCATACGCGCTATCAAAACGGACTATCCGATCCCAGTCCCCAAAAGATACGCCGCCCTAACGCGACGGACGGTTTTCTACCTCGACGCGCTGCTCGAAAATTCGATGACCGATATCGAATACAACGGCTTTTACCACGACGAGCCCGAACAGCAATCAATTGACGAGGAACGCCGAAACACGCTGCGAAACATGGGATATGCCGTTATCACAGTTAGTCGTCATTCGTTTTTCAAGCAGTCCGCTTTTAGGCGGGTCATGGAAGCGATTCGCATTCGCGAGAAGATATGGCCCGGTCGACTCCCGGATAACTTCGCCATCCTGCAAGAAACTCTTCGTCAATTTGTCTTGCGGCGCTACTTCGAATACGGTCGCCGCGTCCTGGAGACACTCAAAGAAGAAGAGGCCGCCAAGCGCGAAATTGCAAGCCAATATCCGCAAGCTGATGACCCGAGCATCAACGATGTGCCAGAACCCGACGACATGCAACACGTCGGGGCCCTTGCTGAGGAAATCAATGGGCCTTGGGAATGCGACATGTTCGCAAAAATCGATGAAAACCGCACGGAAGACGACACGATTATTGATCTAATTGAGAATTCGCTCTTCTAAAGGCGATCTCTGCGGATGTCCACCTACATTTTTCGACTTATTCGGCCACCGATGTGCCAGATTGGCTGCAGCAATGCTCAATATAACTTTAGATAAAACTGATTCTGCAGGAACTCCCGTAGAGGAAGAACTGATTCTCGCGGTATTTAACACGATAAAGTACAAATATGAACAGTTCTAATGCTTCTCAAGGTGGCTTTCTTAGCATGCTGGCCGAACATCTCGAAATATGTTGGCGAGCATTGCGTCGATGTCTCCCAACCCGCAGAAAATCGCAGAGGCGGCAAGCAGTCATCGAAATTAACGTAAATAGTATTGACATATGAACATGCGCTCATATAATCGGAAGTAAGTTATATGAGCGCATGTTCATATGAAAGGATGTTGCAATGAGCAGCCACGCTGATGAAACAAAGACTGGCATCGAGGCCACCGAGCCGATCGTCCCCACCACCTGCTCGCCCGAGGACCTTCCCGACGAGGAGCTGTTGTACGACCTGGCCGACCTGTTCAAGGTCTTCAGCGACACCACACGCATCAAGATCCTCTATGCCCTCATGGGCCGCGAGCTCTGCGTGGCTGACATCGCCGAAGCGACCGCAACCTCGCAGTCGGCAGTATCGCACCAGCTGCGCACGCTTAAGCAGTCGCACCTGGTCAAGTTCCGCCGCGACGGCCGCAACATTCTCTACTCGCTCGCCGACGATCACGTCTACACCATGCTTAACCAGGGCATGAGCCATATCTGCGAATAGCAATCAACCACGGTATCAGCGCGGCCGGCACCCAGACCGCTAACACAGGGAAAGGAACCCACCATGAAAAAGCAGTTCAAGCTCGACGAGATCGATTGCGCCAACTGCGCGCGTGAACTTCAGGACGAGCTGGCTAAGCTCGATGGCGTCAAGTCCGTTTCGGTCAACTTTATGACCCAGAAGCTGACGCTCGAGGCTGACGACGCCGAGTTCGACGAGGTCCTGGACCGCGTCGTTGAGTTCACCGCCGACGCCGAGCCGGACTGCGAAATCATTCTCTAACCCGCGCATACGTTGACCTGTAAGGCCGCGCTTGCCGCGGCCTTTGCTCGCGAAATTATATGAGCAAGTGTTCATACACTCAAATGGGAGGTTTGAATCATGGCAGCCGCCGATCCCAAAAAGAAAAAGAAGAAGCGCAAGAAGAAAGAGTCCCTTGAGCACAAGCGCAACCGCATCCTGGTAGCACTGGGCATTTTTGCCGTTGTTTATGCCCTCGACGAGCTCGGCGCCCTCACTATCGCATTTGGGGAGCCTGGCAACATCTACGCCAGCTTCGCGCTGTTCCTCGTGCCGTTTTTGATTGCCGGATACGACGTACTGCAAAAGGCATTCAATAACATCCGCCGCGGCAAGGCCTTCGACGAGAGTTTCCTTATGGCAGTCGCGACCATCGGCGCGTTTGCCATGGTGCTCTTCCCCGATACCGACCCGCACATGGCCGAAGGCGCCGCCGTCATGCTGTTCTACCAGGTCGGCGAGCTGTTCCAGGCATACGCTGTGGGCAAGAGCCGCAAGTCGATCAGTGCCATGATGGACATCGCGCCCGACTACGCTAACGTCGAGCAGCCCGACGGCACGCTCGAGCAAGTCTTCCCCGATGACATCGCCGTCGGCACCGTCATCGTCGTCAAGCCTGGCGAGCGCGTGCCCATCGACGGCATCATCGTCGAAGGCGAGACACAGCTCGATACCGCCGCCCTTACTGGCGAGTCAGTCCCCCGTCCGGCCAAAACCGGAGACGATATCATCAGCGGTTGCATCAACATGACGGGCCTCATCCACGTGCGCACCACCAAGCCCTTTGGCGAGTCCACCGTCGCGCGCGTCCTGGAACTCGTGGAGAATGCCAGCGAAAAGAAGGCGCGCACCGAGAACTTCATCACGCGCTTCGCCCGCGTCTACACGCCCGCCGTCACCGGCGCGGCCGCGGTACTCGCGCTCGGCGGCGGTTTGGTCACCGGCGCCTGGTCCGACTGGATCCTGCGCGGCCTGACCTTCCTGGTCGTCAGCTGCCCGTGTGCGCTCGTGATCGGCGTGCCGCTCAGTTTCTTTGGCGGCATCGGCGGCGCGTCCAAGCTGGGCGTTCTCATCAAGGGCTCCAACTACCTCGAGACGCTCGCCGACGTAGACACCATCGTCTTCGACAAAACGGGCACCCTCACCAACGGCACGTTCTCAGTCGTCGCGGTGCACCCCGAGGCTGGCTATACCGAGCAGTCGCTGCTCGAAGTCGTAGCCCTTGCTGAGTCGTTCTCCGATCACCCCATCGCGCAGTCCGTGCGCGACGCCTACCAGGGCGAGGTCGACCCCAAGCGCGTGAGCGACTCCGCCAACGACGCGGGCCACGGCGTGACGGCAACCATCGACGGCAAGCACGTCGTCGTTGGCAACGCCAAGATGCTCGGCGCGGCCGGCGTTGAAGCACCGGACTGCGAGGTTGTCGGCACGATCCTCCACGTGCTCGTTGACGGCGTGTACGCCGGCCACATCGTGATTGCAGACACCGTTAAGGCCGATGCGGAGCAAACGATTCGCGACCTGCATGCCGCCGGTATCAACCGCACCGTCATGCTCACGGGCGACCGCGAGGAGGTTGCAGCGTCTGTGGCCAAGCAACTCGGTCTCGACGAGTTCCACGCGCAGCTCCTGCCGGGCGACAAGGTCGAGCGCGTTGAGGCACTACTCGCGGCCGAAAGTGGCAAGGGCAAGCTCGCCTTTGTCGGCGACGGTATCAACGACGCGCCTGTGCTTACGCGCGCCGATGTGGGCATTGCCATGGGCGCCATGGGCTCCGACGCCGCGATCGAGGCCGCCGACGTGGTGCTGATGGACGACAAGCCGTCCAACATTTCCCGCGCGATCCGCGTGGCGCGCAAGACCATGTCGATTGTTTGGCAGAACATCATCTTTGCACTGGGCATTAAGCTGCTGATCCTTGTGCTGGCAGCGCTGGGTATCGCCAATATGTGGCTTGCCGTCTTTGGCGACGTAGGCGTGGCGATCATCGCCATCCTGAACGCCATGCGCGCGATGGGTGTCAAGAACCTGTAGCACCCGTGGTCCCTCCGGCCGGGGTCGGACTTGGTTTTGAAAACGTCCTCGCGCATGAGGCCCGTCTTTCCTGCTCCTGCGGAGCAACGGAAAGGCGGGCCTCGCGCTGCGGATTGTTTTCAAAACCAAGCCCGACCCCGGCCTGCAGTGACGTAGCTGGCAGTTCTTGGGCATCGCTTGCTGGCGGTGCTCCTTTGCTGAAATGGACTTGGCCGAAAGGGCCGCTGGTCCCGGTCGCTGGTTCGCGCTTTGCGTGAACTCCGCGCTACTGAGGATCCGTTAGGATACCGAGGTTGAATCCGTCGCCTCGCCCCGGCCCAACATCGACCTCAACTTCTCGAAGCTCTCCTCGCTCAGGCAGTGCTCCATGTGGCAGCCCTCTTGCGACGCGACCTCGGGCGTTACGCCTGCGTCCTCTAGCAGACCTACAAAAAAGCAGTGGCGCTCCCACATTTGACGGGCAACCTCAAGACCGCGTTCCGTCAGATGCACGTCGCGTTTGCCCATCTCCACGTAGCCGGTGCTCTCCAAGGCCGCCATGGCTTTAGAGACGCTTGCTTTGGTTACGCCCAAGTATTCGGCAACGTCGATCGAGCGCACGATGCCCTGACGTTCCGATAGGACGTAGATCGATTCGAGATAGTCTTCTCCGGATTCACGTAGGGCCATGGGCCGCCTTTCGCGATGATTGCTAGTTAGCCTTTGGATACTTTCCTTGGCTTACTTTACCGCAAAAGTTGACCATGTCTTACTGCATTGACCAAAAAGTTAGCCGCGTTTCACAAAACGTGCGAGATGAAAACAAAATGGGAACGCCCCGCAAGGAGTGTCCCCAGCTGCCGGCAGATAAGGAGCGTCCCCAAGTGCCGGGTCGCAGCTACACGAGGCCAAAGTGCTTCGCGGCGTTGTAGATGCCATCGTCGTCTACGGCGGTCGTCACGTAGGTCGCTGCGGCCTTCACGGTATCCTGCGCGTTGCCCATGGCCACACTTGTGCCCACGGCCGAGAACATCGACAGGTCGTTCTCGCCGTCGCCAAAGGCGATCGCCTCGCTCGCGTCGACACCCAGGCGCTCCAGCGTCGCTGCCACGCCCAGGTCCTTGCCGCCGTTAGCGGGAATAATGTCGCAGAACAGGTCGCACCAGCGCGTAGTGAGCGAATGCGACACCGCATCGGTCACGATATGCTCGTCGGCAGGATCCACAAAGGCGCAAAACTGGTAGACCGGCGCTTCAAAGGCGTGCTCAAACGGCTCCTCGTGGTAGACGATCCCCGCGTTGTTGCCGGCCGTCACCACGCGCTCGGACAGGCGGTTCACAAACGAGTTCTCGCCCTGCATGCACAGCGAGTCGTAGCGCCCCTCGGCCACCTGGTCCACAATCACCGCAACGTCGTCCGGATCGATCGGGCAGCTACGGTAAACGCCCTCGGCATCAAAACAGTGCTGGCCCGAAAGCGTAATGTACGCATCCCAACCAAGATCGAACAGCCAATCGGGCATCTGGTAGGTCGGGCGACCCGTGGCAATGACGCACGCAATCCCCTGCTCGTGAAAGCTGTCGAGTACCTGCTGCGCCGACGCCGGAATCCGGTGCGTCTCAAAGCTCAGCAGCGTGCCGTCGATATCAAAAAACGCGGCCTTGATCATCCTCGCCTACTCCTCGCCCTCGAGCCTCTCGCTCGCCTCGAGCCACGCCATCTCCAACTCGTCCATGGCGGCGTGGGCCTCGTCGATCTTTGCCTGCTGCTCGCCCAGCGCCGTGTAGTTGGTGGGGTCGACCTGAGCCATCGCGGCCTCGGCCTCCTCCACGCGGGCGCGCTGCGTCTCCATTTTGCGCTCGAGCGAGCTCACCTCGCGGCGAAGCTTCTGGCGTTCGGCGTTGGAAAGGCCATTGGGCTGGCCGCTCGACTTGGGCTTTTCGGCCGCAGCCGCCGCGGCACCGGTGTCAAACGTGCCGGTCTTGGCGCTCGGTGCACCCACGGGCTCGCCCTCGGCGGTGGCGTTGCACAGGCGCAGGTACTGGTCGACGCCGCCAGGCATATGCGTCAGATGGCCATCGAGCAGCGCCCACTGCTGGTCAGTCACGCGCTCCATCAAAAAGCGGTCGTGCGTCACCAGAATCAGCGTGCCGGGCCAGCCGTCGAGCAGGTCCTCGACAATCGCCAGCATATCGGTATCCAGGTCGTTGCCGGGCTCGTCCAAGATGAGCACGTTGGGTTCGTCCAGGATCGTCAGCGACAGCGACAGGCGGCGGCGCTGGCCGCCCGAAAGATCGCCGATGCGGCTCCAGAGCTGCTGCGTCGAAAAGCCCAGACGCTCGCAAAGCTTCTCGGGCGAAGTCTCCTTGCCGTCTATGACGTAGTACTTCTTATAGTTGCTGAGCACCTCGCGAATCGTGTCGCCCATGTAGGGCTCGAGTTCCTCGAGCTGCTGCGACAGCACGCCAAAGCGCACCGTCTGGCCAATCTTCACGCGACCGCGCAGGGGCGCGATCTTGCCCTGAATCACGTCGAGCAACGTGGACTTGCCGGCGCCGTTCTCGCCCAAAAGACCATAGCGATCGCCCGCACCAATGAGCCAGGTCACATCGGTGAGCACCTGTTTGGACGTGCCATCGGCATCCGCATAGCCGGCGTCCACGTCGACCACATCGATAACCTGCTTGCCCAGGCGGCTCACGGCCAGGCGCTTGAGCTCTAGCTCGTCACGTACGGGCGGCACGTCGGCGATCAGCTCGCGAGCAGCCTCAACGCGAAACTTGGGCTTGGTGGAACGAGCCTGGGCGCCGCGGCTCAGCCACGCGAGCTCCTTGCGCGCCATGTTGCGACGGCGCTCCTCGGTGACGGCGGCCATGCGGTCGCGCTCTACGCGTTGAAGGATATATGCGGAGTAACCGCCCTCGAAGGGATCGACCTGGCCGTCGTGGACCTCCCACATGCTGGTGCAGACCTCGTCCAAGAACCAGCGGTCGTGCGTGACCACGAGCATCGCGCCCTGACCGCGCTGCCAGCGGGCCTTAAGATGGCGTGCAAGCCAGTTGATGGTGCGCATGTCCAGGTGGTTGGTGGGCTCATCGAGCATGAGCACGTCGTAGTCGCCGATCAGCAGGCGCGCGAGGTCCACGCGGCGGCGCTGACCGCCCGAGAGCTCGCCTACCATGCCCTCCCAGGGCACATCGCTAATGAGGCCGGCGAGGATCTGGCGCGTACGGGGGCTCGACGCCCACTCGTACTCGGGCGTGTCGCCCACAACGGCATGATGCACGGTATCGGTGCCGACAAGCTGATCCTTTTGGCCGAGTAGACCGATCGTGGTGCCGCGGCGGTGCGTCACGCGTCCGTCATCGGGCTCCAGCGTGCCGGCGAGCACGCTCAGCAGCGTCGACTTGCCGTCGCCGTTTTTACCGACAATACCAATGCGGTCGCCCTCGCCCACGCCGAGCGTCACGCTATCGAAAATATGCTTGGTGGGAAACTCTAGGCTGACGGAATCGCATCCCAAAAGAATCGCCATATGCCCTGCTCCTTCGTAGAAATTCAACGTTGTCCATGATAGCGAAAACCACCACAAAGGGGACAGGCACCTTTGTGGTGGTTTTGGGCAAGCGCACCAGCACACGACACAAAAAGGCGGGCCATCTCCCGCAAGAGATGACCCGCCTCTCCAATCAGTCCCGCGACAACCGTGGCCGCCGCAGGCCTCAAGCATGTCCCGGACTAGGAGAACATGCCGGTGAGGTAATCATTCAGCCGCTTATCCTTGGGCCGTTGGAAAATCTCGTCGGTCTCGTCGCACTCGACCATATCGCCCATGTAGAAGAACGCCGTGCGGTTGGACACGCGCGACGCCTGCTCCATGTTGTGCGTCACGATGACGATGGCGCGGTCGGCCGCGATCGACGACATGAGGTCCTCGATCGCCAGCGTCGAGATGGGGTCGAGCGCCGAGCAGGGCTCGTCAAACAGGATTACGTCGGGGTTGAGCGCCAGCGTGCGCGCAATGCACAGACGCTGCTGCTGACCGCCCGAAAGCGCGTAGGCGCTCTTGTCGAGCTTGTCTTTGACCTCGTCCCACAGCGCGGCACCGCGCAGACTTTCCTCGACCATGCGGTCGAGCTCGTCACGGTCGGTGATGCCGTGGCGCTTGGGCGCAAAGGTGATGTTGTCGCGAATGGACTTGCGGAAGGGGTTTGGCTGCTGGAACACCATGCCGATGGAGCGACGCAGCTCGTACGTGTTCTCGGTCTTGGTGTTCACGTTGCGCCCGCGGTAGTTGATCTCGCCCTCCACGCGACAGCGGCGAATCTCGCGATTCATCAGGTTGAGGCTGCGCAAAAAGGTCGACTTGCCGCAGCCCGAAGGCCCGATGAGCGCCGTGATCTCACCCTTGTGGAAGTCGAGCGACGTATTGTGCAGCGCATGGTGGTCGCCATAGTACACGTTGACGTCCTTGGCGGAGAGCACGACCTCGTCGCTCACGGCCTTGCCGCTCACGCGCACGCGCCTCTCGCTCTCCCCCACGCTCGACAAAAAGTCCTGGGTGTCGGACGATGCCGCCTCGGTTGCGGGCGTTGTGTTCATCTCGCTCATTCGGCCGTCATCTTCCTTGCCAGTTGCTTGCCCACGATACGGGCGACTACGTTAAACAGCAGCACGCAAATCATCAGCAGTGCCGCGATGCCCCAGACGATCTGCTGGGCCTCGGGGCTGCCCTCGCCATAGATCTTGTAGATGTGCACGGCCAGCGACTCGCCGGGACGGAACACGTTCCAGGCGCAGGTGGGGCTCGACAGGTTAAAACTCAAGAAGTTCAGGCGAACCGGCGAGCTCATGCCCGAGGTAAAGAGCAGCGCCGCGGCCTCGCCAAACACGCGGCCGGCCGAAAGCACGATGCCGGTCACGATGGCGGGCATGGCCTCGGGAATCAGGATGTGCAGTGTGGCCTCCCAGCGAGTGAGGCCCATGGCCAGGCACGCATCGCGCTGGGCCTGCGGCACGTCCTCGAGCGCCTGCTGAATCACGCGCACCAGGATGGGGATGTTGAACATGGTGAGCGCGACGGCGCCGGAGATGATGGAGTACTTCCAGCCCAGCTGCACCGAGAACACCAGAAAGCCGAACATGCCTACGACAATGGAGGGCAGCGAGGACAGCGTCTCGATGGCGGTCGAGGCGATGTCGCGAATAGGCCCATCGGGCGCGTACTCAACCAAAAAGACCGCGCCGCCCAGGCTGATGGGCACCGAGATGATCAGGGTGATCAGCAGCAGATAGAACGAGTCGAACAGCTGGTAGAGCACGCCGCCCTGCGTTCCGTTGGCGCGTGCGGGCTGCGTGAGAAAGCCCGGCTGGAACAGCGTCGAGATACCCTCGAACAGGATGTAGGCCACCATGGAGACGACGATAAGCATGACGATGGCGACGATCGCCGTCAGCACGCCCGTGGCGATGCGGTCCTGCTTTTGGACACGCCCGAGTCTCGCCTCGTCGATATGGATGCGTGTGCTAGCCACGAGCCTTCGCCCCCTTGCGGCCAATGAGATGGATGATCAGGATAAAGATGAGGCTCATGCCCATCAGCAGCAGGCCGAGCGCCCACAAGACGTCGTCCTGGGCCGAGCCCTCGGCATAGACCGCCATGGACGTGGTGAGCGTGGTGGTGATGGTGGACGCCGGCGACAGTAGCGACATCGGCATGGCCTCGATGCCGCCGATAACCATGCGCACGGCGAGCGTTTCGCCAAAGGCGCGGGTCATGCCAAGGATGACCGCGGTCATGAGCGACGGCATGGCGGACTTGAGCACCACGTGCCAGATGGTCTGCCAGCGGGTGTAGCCCAGCGCGAGCGAGCCCTGACGGTAACTGTCGGGCACGGCGCGCAGGCCATCGACCGAAAGCGTGGTCATCGTCGGCAGAATCATGACGGCCAGCACGATGGCGCCGGGCAGGATGCCCAGACCCGTGCTCACGTGGAAAACGCTCTTCATAAGGCCGACAACCACGTGAAAGCCGATCAAGCCAAAGACGACCGAGGGAATGCCGGTCAAAAGCTCAATAAGCGGCTGAAAGATCTTGGAACCAAACTTAGGCTGGATCTCGACCGCAAAGATGGCGGAGCCGATGGCGATGGGCAGCGCGATGAGCGTGGAGAGCACCATGACCGCAAACGAGGTGACGATCAGGGGCAGGGCGCCGGTGTAGGGCAGGCCGTTTTCGGCTGTGTTGGCCAGGTCCCACTTGGTGCCGGCAAAGAACTCGACGACTGAGACGCCGTCCTTGACAAAAGCCGAGAAGCCCTTTTGGGCGACCATAAAGATGAGCGCGGCAACGACAAGCGTCACGAGCGCTACGCACGCACCCGTGACGCCCAGGCCCACGTTCTCAAGGTCGCGCTTTGGCAGCTGTTTTGCCATTGCAAACCTTTCCGGGGCGGTTACTTATTTAGAGGAGACCTTGCCGCTGGCGTCCTTGACGACCTTCATGGCAGAGACGGGGATAAAGCCCTGCTCCTCGACGAGCTTGCCCTGGACGTCGTCGGAAAGCATGAACTCCAGGAAGGCCTTGGTGGCCTCGTCGGCGTCCTTTGCGCAGTACATGTGCTCGGTAGCCCAGATCTTGAAGGAGTCGTCGGTGACGTTTGCGCTCTTGGGCTCGACGCCCTCGACCTTGATGGCGTTGAACTTGGAGTCATCGAAGTGCGAGAAGTCGAGGTAGGAGATGGCGTTGTCGGTGCTGGCCATCTGAGTCTGGACATCGCCGGACTTGTCGAGCTCGGCATCGCCCTTAAAGTCGACGGCCTCGTCGCCAAAGACGGCGGCCTCGAAGGTGGCGCGGGTGCCGGAGCCGGCCTTGCGGTTGAGGACGACGATGGTAGCGTCGTCACCGCCAACCTCCTTCCAGTTGGTGATCTGGCCGGAGAAGATGCCCTTGAGCTGCTCGAGGGACAGGTCGTCGACCTTCACGTTCTTGGAGACGACGGGGCCCATGCCCACGACGGCAACCTCGTGGTCGACGAGGTTCTTGACCTGATCGGCCTCGAGCTTGGTCTCGGCGAAGACGTCGGAGTTACCGATGGTAACGGTGCCGGCGGCGACAGCGGTCAGGCCCTTGCCCGAACCGTTGCCCGAACCGGAGACGGAGACGTCGGGGTTGGCATCCATGAACTTCTCGGCAGCGGCCTCGACGAGAGCCTGGAACGAGGAGGCACCGTCGTAGGTCACCTCGCCGGAGACGGACTCGGCGGCGGCGCTACCCTTGGCGGCGGCGTCGGATGCGCCGGAGCCGCCACAACCAACGAGACCGAGACCGACGATGCTGGCAAGACCACCAGCGAGGCCGAGGAACTGACGACGAGAATAAGCCTGATCGAGCATAATCTTCCTTTCATACATGCAACTCGCGGGCACCCTGCCCGCTTTGCTGTTTGGAAAGATACGGCCCCGATCGGGCAGCGCCCGCGCCAACTGCGGTTTCTTACGGGCATCTAATAGACCCTTACCGCAAGCGCGGCAGGGCTTTACAAACGAATAACAATCCCGCCGACAAGCATGACCCGCCTTTTACACCAAATGATCCGTTTTCCTCCGTCCCCAAGGGATCATTTTCAGAAAGAGGACGGCATAGACCTTCTGGTCATGCCGTCCTCTTCGAAAGACAGGTTGTCACTCTGGCGTTCGCGTAACCTTAAAGCTCCAGCTCGTTCAAGCGCAGGATTGCCACGATATAAATCTTGAGCGCCTGCTTGAGCTGCTCTTCATTGGCGCACTCGTTGGGGCCGTGCATCTGGCCGCCCCATGCGGGCAGCTCCAGGCCGGTCTCCTCGGGGCCAAACGAGACGGCGCGGGCAAAGTTGCGTGCGTACGTGCCACCGCCCATGGCGAAGGGTTCGGCATGCTTACCCGTAAACTCGTTATAGGTGTCAATCAGCGCCTTCACGGCCGGGTCGTCGGCAGAGACCGAGAACGGCACCTTTGCGCGATCCACGCGATACGTCACGCCAAAGCGGCCCACAAGTGGCTCGAGCTGCTCGCGGATGGTATCGGCGCTCGTGCTGTCGGGGAAACGCACGTCAATGACCTGCTCAATGTGGCCATCCACCACGCGGATGACGCCGGGGTTGCACGTGAGCGGGCCAAACGCCGTGTTCGTCGCATCGATTCCCAGGCCACGACCATAGGCATCCGCGTGCACAAAGGCCAAGAACTTAACGAACTCGTGCTCGGCAGGCGTCAGCAGGCGCTCGTCGCGCGCACCAAACGCATCCTCGGCCTCGCGCAGATACGCCACGATCAGGCCGACGGCATTGACCGTTCCCTCGGGCATCGAGGCATGACCGCCAATGCCGTGGGCGAAAATCTGCGCATGCCCGTTATCGAGCGCCGTGATCTCCAGGCGGTCGGCGTTCTCAACGGGCGCCGGCAGCTCATCGACGGCAATCGCAAGCTCGCAGATAGACTGCGACGGAATGGCGTTGCTCGCCTCGGCACCGCTCCAGGACACAATGCGCCCGCCGTCGATCTTGGAGCTCACAAACGTCGCCCCAAACTGGCCCTTCTCGGCATTGCAGACCGGGAACTCGGCATCGGGCGTAAACAGAAAGTCGGGGTTCGCGTGGTTCTCCAAATAATGGTGAACGTCGGACATGCCCACTTCCTCATCGCAGCCCAGCAGCGCGCGGAAGGTATAGCGCGGGGTGATGCCGTGCTTGAGCAGATAGGCGCCGGCGTAGAGCGACAGCACAGCCGGACCCTTGTCGTCGATCACGCCGCGACCGAGCAGCCAGCCCTCGCGGCGCTCCATCGCAAACGGATCGGTGTTCCAACCGGGACCGGCGGGAACCACGTCCACATGGCAAATGGTCGCGAGCTGCTTGTCGCCGCGGCCCGGGATATCGGCAATGCCCATATAGCCCTCGTCGTCGCTCGTCTGATAGCCGAGCTTCTGCGCGATGCCGAGCGCACAGTCGAGCGCGTCACGGACCGGGCGGCCAAACGGCGCGCCGGGCTCTGCATCGGCAGAAACTGCCACGGACGGATAGCTCACCAGCTGCTCGATATCGGCGACGACATCTTCCCAGACCTCGTCGACATACTCGGCGACGCTCTGCTCCACCTGATTCATGGACGACCTCCTTACCAATGAGCGGCGAGCGCGCTCGCCCCTCACATTACGTCATTAGATAGCGAAAAGTTTAGCAAGCTCGGCCACCGAGTGCACCACCGCATCGGCACCCGCCGCCTCGTGCTCGCCCGGCGCCGCCGCGCCCGAATAGATGCCGATGCACGGCACGCCCATTGCGTGCGCGCCCTCCACATCGTTAAAGCGATCGCCGATCATCACGGCATCGTCGGCCGTCGCGCCGAGCGCCGCCAGGGCATCGCGGACCGAATCGGCCTTGGTCTCGCGTCCCTGCGGCGGATTCATGCCAATCACCGCCTCAAACTGAGAGAGTCCGAGCTCATGCACCATGTCGATGCACTTGGCCTCCATGCGCGACGTCGCCACGGCCATACGTTTGCCTTGGGCGACCAACCCATCCAGCAGCTCGGGGACCCCATTGAACACGGGATACTCCTCCGGTCCCAGTTCATCAAAAAAGGCGCGGTACTCATCGGCCACCACAAGCGACTCCTCGCGGGAAAAGCCGTAAAAGTCGTGAAAGCTCTTCCACAGGGGCGGCCCGATCATGCGGCGCAGATCACCCATCTGCGTCTCCGAAAACCCGCGCGCAGCCAGCGTCTTGCGCGTCGAGGTCATCACTGCCCGACCCGTATCGGCCACCGTGCCGTCAAAATCGAACAGCACAACCGGCCGCTCGCAAAGTTGCAATGCCGCCATCGGCACCCTTCTTCCCCAGTTGATGATTTCCACACCACCGCTTCAAACTGTTGACTATTCAACAATTGAACCTAGCAATGTAGAGCAACTCCACTATACTTGTCGCACTTTGCTTTCAGAAGGCGGCGCTGCCGCGCCCCAACGAAAGGTGCAATTATGTCTTTTGCCATCATAACCGACTCCACGTCGGACATCTCCCCCGCCCGTGCCCAAGAGCTCGGCATTTACGTGATTCCGCTGCATGTGATTATCGAGGGCGAGGACCTGCTCGACCAGGTGCAGATTACCGCCGAGGAATACGTCGCCCGCATGGCCGGCTCCGAGCAGCTGCCGCACACCTCGCAGCCGAGCGCCGGCGAGTTCAAGGCGCTGTTTGACCGCGTACGCGCCGATGGCCACGACAGCGCGATCTTTATCTCGCTGTGCAGCGAGTGGTCCGCCTGCTATTCCAACGCATGCCTGGTCGCCGAGACCCACGAGCTCGACGTGCGCTGCATCGATTCGCGCACCGGCTCGGGCGCCGAGGGCCTGCTGGTGGAGTACGCGCTTGCCATGCGCGAGGACGGCCGCAGCTTGGACGAGACCGAGGCGCAGATCCGCGCGACCCTGCCCGAAGCCCACCTGCTGCTGATTCCCCGCACGCTCGAGAACCTGGTCAAAAACGGCCGCGCCCCCAAGCTCGCCGGCCAGCTGACGCAGATGCTCAACATTCGCCTGGCCGTTTCGCCGGAGTGGAAATCGGGCGAGATCAAGGCAATCAAAAAGGGCCGCGGCGCCAAGCGCATCGTCGCCAACACCATGGCAGATTGCCTCGCGTTTTTGGACGAGCACCCGGGCTCAAGCGTGCGCGTGCTCACGACCGGCGCCGCCGAGGAGCAGGAACTTGTCAACGAGGCGCTCGCGGGCCAGGACTACGTAGACGCCGGCACTGGCCCCATCGGCTGCACCATCGCCACCCATGTAGGCGTCGATGCCATCGCCATCAGCTACTGCCCCCGCTACCAACCTGCCAATTAGGGACAGGTTTATTTTGGCAGGTTTTATCTGGGCAAACGTTAAACGGTAACAAGGCTTGCCTGGCAAGATCGGACATGCCAAAGCCGTCGAACAACCGAAGTACACCCAGCCACAACAAAGCCATCACGCCGACGCGCCGCAACTCAAGGCGCGCCGGCGTCTTTTTAGGAGTCGCGGCGGAAAAGGGGCCGTTTTAGCCAAAAGGCCGCGAAACGCTTCCCATTACGCCGC
>CAUBMI010000046.1 GCA_958436995.1 uncultured Collinsella sp. | reverse complement strand
ACTTTACCAAACAAGAGTATTCGTATATAACGTTTAAAAAATGCAGGGATATGCTGGAAATAAGGGCGCGGCAATCTTGCGGCACAATAAGATGACAACTGGCGCGCACCTATGAAAGGAACCTTTATGACCGAGCTCCAAGAACTCCGTCGTTATCGTCGCGACCTGCACCGCATTCCGGAGCTCGACTTCGATCTTCCGCAGACTATCACCTATATCGAGGGCGTGTTGGCGCCGCTCGCCTGCGAGGTGACCCATCCGTGTCGCAGCTGCGTCTGCGCTTTCTTCGATGCCGGCACGGGCGCCGCGCATGCCACGGCGATTCGCGCCGAAATGGACGCCCTGCCCATCGCGGAGGCAACGGGCGCGGCCTTTGCCTCGACGCATCCCGGTAGGATGCATGCGTGCGGTCACGACGGTCACATGGCCATGGCGCTCGCGGCGGCGACTTATGTCGATCGCACGATTCGTGAGCAGCCGGGTGCCATCAAGCGCAACGTGCTCTTTGTGTTTCAGCCGGCCGAGGAAACGACCGGTGGCGCCAAGACGGTGTGTGAGAGCGGCGTATTCGAGCGCTACGGGGCGGATCGCATCTTTGGCTTCCACGTATGGCCCGATTTGCCCGCCGGCACGTTGGCGAGCTGTTCCGGTCCGCTGCTGGCGCGCTCAAGCGAGACGCACATTCATATCCATGGCACGAGCATCCATATCGCCAAGACCTACGGCGTTCCAGTCGAGGAATCGCATGATGCCGCGCTGGCAGCGGCCAAGTTCTTGGTTTCCGAGCGTGAGCTCATGGACGAATTGGGTGCCGACGAGCCCTGCATTGGCAAGTTCGGCCTGCTGCAGGCCGGTACGGTTTGCAACGCGGTGGCGGGGGAGGCCCATGTCGCGGGCAGCTTGCGCGTGTTTACGGACGGTATGTTCGACCGTGCGCGCGAGGGCGTGCGCCGCGTGTTGGACGAGGCCTGCGCCGCAACAGACTGTACGTACGATCTCGACTTTGCCGAGGGCTATCCGCCGGTCGATAACGACCCCGAGCTGTTCGCCCACATTGCGCCTGCCTTGTCCGAGCTGCAACTTGTGGACGAGCCGCTGCTAATCGCCGAGGATTTCGCGTTCTATCAGCGCCATCTGCCGGGCGTGTTTTTCTTGCTGGGCACGGGCGTGCCAGAGGGACAAGAAAACCCGATCGACGCTGATGGCTGCCCAGCCTATGCCACAAGCGCTCTGCATACCGATAGCATGCTCTTCGACGAGGAAATCCTACTCAAGGGCCTCGATGTCTACAAACGATTGCTTGGCTTGGAGTGACGATGGAACGACGCCGACAGTCTGCCGTATATAGCCCGGGTGGATGCGGGTGTGGCTTGCTACTGCTCCCGGTTATTGCTGTGAGCATTGGCGTGATGTTTGCGCTTGCCGGGGTGGCAGCAGCGGCACTCGTGTTGCTGATTGTGGCCATTGGCGTGACGGTCTGGCTGTGCCGTTCTCGCGAGCAACGTCGTGCCGATGGTAAGACCAATGTTGGATGGACTATCTTTTTAGTCGTCGCCTACCTATTGAGCATCAGCTATTTAGTTTTCTTTATCCTGTTGCTTGTGAGCACCTTTACCGGGGAATCCGTCACGGTGGGTTGATGCGCTGCTAGCAGACGGTCACGCAAAGTGCGTTTGCTCGGCGTCTGGATAGCTGCATTGGCCGTTTACCGCAACCTTAGCTCTCAGCTAATGAATTCAAGTTCAATCCTTTCTACGATGTGCTGTGTGCCGGCGCGGTAGCCGGATCGTAGGAAGGATGAATAATGGCAAAAGAGGGAAAGAAGCCGATCGGCAAGATTGTCCTAGGCGTCATCGTGGTGCTGGTTATCGTCGGTGCCGTGGGCTCTATGGGTGGCAATTCAACCGATTCGTCTGCGAGCGATTCGGCAAAACCTGCCGAGGCGACACAGCAGGCTGAGGAGCAAAAAGAACCGCAAGAACCGTATACCATTGCTGACGAGGCTGAAGACACCTCCAGTCAGTTTGCCTATAAGATCACGGGCACGCTGACCAATAACACGGACAAGGAAAAGAGCTACATTCAGATTGAGTATGTTCTGTATGATGCCGATGGCAACCAGGTTGGAACGGCTCTTGCAAACACCAATCATCTGAAGGCGGGCGGCTCCTGGAAGTTCGAGGCGCTGGGTACGGTGTCTCCCGACCAGGTTGCTAGCTGGGAGCGTTCGGACGTAAGCGGTTTCTAGCATGTTGCATGCACTGGGGGAGGTGAAGTCGTATGCCCGATAAAAAGCTGACTGAGGAGTTGCTCAATGAGCTTCTCGATGCACCGAACATCGATGGCTATATCAGGGAGCACGACTTTGCCGCCCCGTCGCTTTCGGACTACCTGAAGCAGCTGATGCAGGAAAAGGGCTTGGAGCGCTCTCGCGTGGTTCGTATGGCCGATCTCAATGAGACCTTTGGCTATCAGATCTTTACTGGTGCGCGTCACCCGAGTCGCAATAAGGTGCTGCAGATTGCCTTTGCGATGGCGCTGACGCTCAAAGAGACCAACCGTGCGCTGACGGCTGCCGGGGTGAGCGTCCTCAACTGCAAGGATCGCCGTGACGCGATTATCATCTTTTGCATCGATCGCGGGTGCAGCCTCCAAAAGGTCAACGAGGAGCTGTATCGCTTTGGCGAGGAGACGGTGAGTTAGCGGCTGATATCTGAGCCGGCGGAGCTGCCGAGCAACGATGCAAACGAACGGGGCGCGGATGCCATGGGGTGTCTGCGCCCTGCGCTATGATGGAGGCTATGGATACTCAGGCCCCAACATATCCCGATGACGAGCTGACCGCAGCGCTTGCCGAGCACCTGGCGTCGCTCGATCGCGACGACAGCTATCGCGTGGAGCGTGTACTTAAGCGCTCGTCCGTTGAAACAACTGAGCTCGTGTACTTTGAAGGAACCGGCGGTGGTTCGCTCGGCCCCTTTGTCCGTAAACGCATCGATGCTTCGGCTCAAATCGGCGGGGCATACGAGCGTCTGTTTGCCGCCCAGCGGGCGGGCGGGCGTTTTGAGCACCTGCCCAGAATCGTCGATTGCCGTCGTGTGGGCGACGAGCTTAACGTGGTTATGGAATATATCGAAGGAGAGACGCTCGGGGTGCTGGTGGACCGTCTGGGAGCCACCCCCGATTATGCACGTGAATTGTATCCTGCCCTTTGCGACGCCGTGGGCGAGCTCCACGCCGGTTTTGCAATGGCGGGGGAGACGTCGGCGCCGGTGATCCATCGCGACCTCAAGCCATCGAATATCATCGTGACAGGTGCGAGCCGTACGCTCGATGAGGGCCTGACGTTTTCATCGCTGGTGATTATCGACTTGGGGATCGCGCGCGTATGGCGCGATGGCGCCGATGCCGACACCGTCAAGTTTGGCACGCGACCCTATGCGCCGCCCGAGCAGTATGGGTTTGGGCAGACGAGTGTGCGCAGCGACGTCTACGCACTTGGCGCCCTGTTGTTCTTCTGCTTGACGGGAATCGACCCTAAACCAGGGCTCGACATGCGCGAGCAATGCGAGGCGCGTGGCATTCCCACTCCACTTGCCGATGTCATCTGCATGTCGATGGCGCTCGACCCGGCTAAGCGTTTTGCGAGTGCGGAAGCGTTGGGACGGGCTACGCGCGCGGCATACGATCTGAGTCGCCCCGTGCGGCCTCCTGCGCCTGCGCCTGTCCGTACTCCAGACTCGGAGACGGTGTTGACGCCCCAAGGGCTCCAGAACCCCGCAGGGCTTCCTAGGCCTGCCGCCTCTGTTGCATGCGGTCTGCTCTCTCGCGTTCCGGAGTCTCTGGGGCGCATTTGGAATACGCTTGTCTGCTTCTCGCTACTTGTGTTCTTTGCCAGAAGTCACTTTGCCGTCTTTCACCCCACGGGAGCAAACCAAAGCTACCCGACGTGGCTTCTCATAATCGAGTATTTTTTCTTTGTCGATGGCCTTATGGTGCTTATGCATTTTGCGCTGCTCGATAAGCGCCGTCTTCGTCGGCGATTCGTACTGCTCGACAGCTATCGCGGCAAGAAACTCGCGAAACTCTGGCTCAAGGCATTGGGTGTGCTGCTCCTATGCATGATCGTCATAGTCGCGGTTGCCAATGCGACCGGCGTCGTCGATACCTCCGCTACCTAAAAGAAAAGGGCCCCATTGGGGCCCTTTGCAGTTGCGCTTAGATGCGGTTCATCTGAGCGGCGACTTTGTTATACCAGTCCTGCCACGTGGGCGGGCAGTACTTTTTGGCCGCTGCCGGAGTAAGGGTGGAGCCGTAGTTGGCACCCAGATAGGCAACGTGAGCGGAGATGCCCTCGCTCCAGCTGCCAAAGCTGCGCCAACCGCCGCCACGGGCGCTCCAGCCCCAGGCGTTGTAAGAATTGGCGCAATAAGCACCCTTGGTGCTCTCGATACAGGCGATGGCGGGGGACCAACGGGGGTCGACACCGGTATTCCAGGCGGCGACGGCAAAGTTATAGCCCTGGCCTGCCATGGGGGAGCCGGCAAGATAATTGTCGATGCGGCTCGTCCACTCATTAATGAACGAATCGTAATCGGAACTACCGGTATTGGCGTTGTTCACCGTGGTGTCTATGGTGGTGTTGGTGTTGGTGGCCTGGCTGCTGGAATTGCCGCCGCTTACGCCCTCGCCCGAGATCTTCTCGGCGGCAGCGGCCTTATCGGCCTCAAGCTTGGCAAGCTCGGCGGCATTTTCCTGCTCGGCTTTTGCCTGCGCCTCGCTGCGGAGCTGCTGGGCCTGAGCCAACGCATCCTCGGCGTTTTTCTGCTCTGCCTCAAGCTGAGACTTGGCCTGCTGGAGCTCAGCCTTGTTCTGCTCGAGTTCGGTTTGCATGTTATTAAGCTGTTCGATCTCGTCGACGCTCGAGCTCGTGATCTGGTTGGTGTATTTGCAGGTCGTGATGAACTCACCCAGGCTCTGCGCGTTGACCAGGAAGCTCACGATGGGGTTGGTGCCCTTCTGATACTTGTACAGATCGCGCATGGCGGAGCTTGCTTTGGCCTGCTGCTCGGGAAGCTTGGCCTCGATTTCCTCGATGCTTGCCTCATTGGAGTCAATCTGCTTTTGCAGGTCATCGAGTTTGGTGCGGGCGTCGTTGTAGGCGCTCGTGGCGGCTTCGATCTTCTGCTGGGCTGCGGAAAGCTGGTCCTGCGTTGCCTGCGAGGCGGCATACGCCGCAACGGGGGAGAGCATCGGCGTGGCCGTCAGCGCAACGGCGAGCGCGGCGCTCGTGATGATACGAGCCGGCTTCGACGCAATGAGCGCTGCGGTGCGATGATTCGAATGCTGCATCCAGTCCCTCTGCAATCAATCGTAGGTTATGGTTCGAACGGTATTCTACTACTGCTTTCGACCTCAACTTGAACCTTAAAGGTTCCAAAGGGTCAAGTTGAACTTGAGGCTTTGGCTTTGACCTGCAGTTATGATGAATTGTTGAGAAACCATAGAGTTCAACTTTAACGTTACGGAACCCTGTCGAGAGGGTTTTTGTTTATCAAAAGTCGCCTCATGTGGGGTTTTGCAACTACAGGGTCCCATCACGGCGAGGGCGGATTTCATGCTGGATAATTGCGCTGATTGCCATAGATACGGTGGAGCTTTGGGCGCCGGCGGTTTGGCACGCTAGAATAAATCAGTTGCGCAAAGACCGCCCGTTGTGTGGGCAGTTCATGATAGGAAGTTTCCATGGCATTGCAGTTTACAGAGCGCGAGTTTATTCCCGTGCTGCTCGGTGGCGACATCAACGCCTATTCGGTGGCGCGCGCCTTCTACGAGGAATACCAGGTCAAGAGCCTGGTCTTTGGCAAGTACCAGACGGGTCCCGCGTACCGCAGCCAGATTATCGACTACACGCCCAACGTGGATATCGATACCATGCCCGTGATGCTCAGGACTGTCAACGGCATTGCCCAAGCGCATGCCGATAAGACGATTGTTCTTGTGGGCTGTGGCGATAACTATGTTGCCCTCGTGGCTCAGGCCAAGGATGCCCATGAGTTGGCGGATAACATCGTCGCGCCTTACGCTCCCTACAGCATGCTTGAGCAGTGTCAGAAGAAGGAGATCTTCTACGAGCTGTGCGAGAAGCATGGCGTGCCCTATCCGCATACCTTTACCTTCACCATGGCGATGCTGAACGCCCAAGGCGAGGCACCTGCCGAAGTGCTCGACCAGATTGACTTCCCCTACCCGATGATTCTGAAGCCTTCTGACGGCATCATGTGGTGGCAGCACGAGTTCGAGGGCCAGAAAAAGGCCTATGAGATTGCCGACCGTGCCGAGCTGGAACAGGTCATTCGCGACTCGTATGCCAGCGGCTACACCGACGACCTGATCTTGCAGGATCGCGTGCCCGGCAATGACGAGTACATGCGCGTGCTCACCAGTTATTCCGACCGCAACGGCAAGGTGCGCATGATGTGCCTGGGCCATGTGCTGCTCGAGGAGCATCAGCCTCACGGTGTCGGCAACCACGCCTGTATCATCACCGAGCCCAATGACGAGCTCATGGGCGGCGTGCGCAAGTTGCTCGAGGACCTTCACTTTGTGGGCTATTCCAACTTTGACGTTAAGTACGACGAGCGCGACGGCTCGTTTAAGTTCTTCGATTTCAACACGCGCCAAGGTCGTAGCAACTACTACGTTACCAACAGCGGCTTTAACGTTGCCAAGTATGTGGTGGACGAGTATGTGTTCAACCGCCCGTTTGAGCCGGAGTTTGTGACGGCGCAGGACGAGGCGCTGTGGATGGTCGTCCCCATGGGCGTCGTCGACAAGTACGTCAAGGATCCCGAGCTGCGCGCTAAGGTGCATCGCCTGGACAAGGAAGGCAAGGGCGCCGACCCTTCGTTTATGAAGGGCGACTTTGTCTTTAACCGCTGGCTGCGCATGTGGCACACCAAGCTGCGCCACTTTAAGCTGTTCAAGACGTATTACAAGTAGATGAGGGCGGCGCCCGTCCGGTTTACATCGGGCGGGCGCGGGTATGATACGCGCAATTGCGCAAGCGTCACCAAGGAGGCGGCGATGGAAAAGCTGGGAGTTATCGGCGGCATGGGCGCCGAGGCCACGTCGTATTACTACGACCAGGTGGTGCGTCATACGGCTGCTGCCTGCGATCAGGAACATATCGACATGGTGGTGCTCTCCAAGTCGACCATGCCCGACCGCACGCTTGCCATTAAGACCGGCGAGCATGCCAAGCTGCTGGCGACCATGAAAGAGTGTGCTCAGGCACTCGAGTCGCTGGGCTGCGCGCACATTGCCATTCCCTGCAACACGTCACACTACTTCTACGACCAGATCCAGTCGTTTACGAAGGTGCCGATTATCCACATGCCGCGCGAGTCGGTTCGCTATGCCCTTGCGGGTGCGGTGATGGGGGAGTGCGAGTTCGACCCCAACCTGAGTATGCCGGCCGAGCCGGTGCACAAGATTGGCATCATGGGAACCGACGGCACCGTGGGCGCGGGCGTCTACGGCCGCGAATGCGAGGCTGCGGGTGTCGAGGTTGTCTATCCCAGCGAGAAACGTCAGAACGATGTGATGTCGCTTATCTACGATGATGTGAAGGCCGGACGTGAGCCCGATATGGATAAGTTCGACCGCGTGATGTGGGAGTTCGCCCGTAGCGGCTGCGACCGCGTCATTCTGGCCTGCACCGAGCTATCGGTGCTGCAGAAGTACCGAGAGATGCCCGAGATTGCCCTTGACGCCATGGACGTCCTGGTGCGCGAATCCATCATCCGCAGCGGCGCCCCCTACCGCCTCTAGCTTCCGACCCGCCAAAAAGGGACAGGTTTATTTTGGTAGGTTTTATCTGGTGAAACAGTAAAGGCCTCGGCTCGTTTGGTGCGAGCCGAGGCCTTTTGCGTTGGGCGGTTGCTGTCGGTGGCGAACTAGAACAGGAAGCCGATGGCGATGAGGGCGATGCTGACGATGAGCACGGCGATGTCCAGGCCCTTGATGGGGTAGCGCTTGTACGAGCTGGCGCGTGTACGCAGATAGAAGCCGCGCTGTTCTGCCGCCAAGGCTGTGGCATCGGTCTTGCCCACGCTCGAGATGAGCAGTGGCACGCACAGTGGCAGCATGAGCTTAAGCTTCTTGATGGGGTTCTTGGTGTCGTACTCGACGCCGCGTGCGGTCTGCGCTTCCATGATGGCGTTCATCTCCTGACCAAACACCGGCACAAAGCGTAGCGCCGTGGTAAAGGTGAAGGCATAGCGATACGGCACGTGCAGCACCTCGACGCAGGCGTTGGCGAGGTCGTTGAGCTTGGTCACCATAAGCATGAGGATGAGTGGCAGCGCCACGCCCAACAGGCGTAGGCAGGCCTTCGATCCGGTAATGAGGCCCGTGTCGGTGATAAAGCCCCACACTATGTTGCCGTCGCGCATAAAGGCCAGCTGAAGCACCAGCATGATAAGTGCGAGCGGAATCAGCAGCTTGAGTAGCGAGAGCAGACGGTCGACGACACCGGCATAGGCGCCCAGTGCGAGGGTGAGTGCCAAAAAGCCCAACAGCGCCACGTAGGTGTCGGACAGGAAGATGCCGATGATGATGGCGGCGGCAAGGCCCAGTTTGACGACCGGGTTCAAGCGGTGCAGCAGTGTGTCGCCCGGCATATAGTCGATGACGTTAACCACGGTGGACCATCTCCTCGGTAATGCGAACGATATCGGTGACCTCGCTCACCTGTGCAAAGACGGGAGAGACGGAGGATGCCAGACGATGAGAAAGCTCTATGACCTGAGGTGGCTCAACGTAGGCTTGCTGCATGAGCTCGATGTTCGAGAATAGCTCGTGCGTGCGGCCGCGGTCGAGGATACGACCGTCGGCCATTACTACGATACGCTCGGCAAAGTCGGAAACGACTTCCATGTCGTGACAGACCATAATCACGGCGCAGCCGCGCTCGGCCATGGTGCGCACCGTTTCCATGACGGTCATGCACTCGCGGTAATCAAGGCCGCTCGTGGGCTCGTCGAGCACGACGATCTTGGGCTCAACAACTACGACGGAGGCAAGCGCCACCATTTGTCGCTGGCCGCGCGAAAGCGAGAAAGGTGCCTCATCGGCAGGCAGGCCAAAGCGGTCGATAACGAGTCGAGCGCGACGCAGAGCCTCGGCACGGTCGATGCCGGCAAGCTCCAGGCCAAAAGCGACCTCGTCGAGTACGGTATCCTTGCAGATCTGGCGGTCGGGGTTTTGGAAGAGGGTTGCGACTTCGCGGGCGATGCGGCTCGTGGGAACGGCTGCGGTGTCCAGCCCCGTAACGCGCACGCTGCCCGAGGCGGGCTTAAGCAGGCCTGTGAGCAGCTTGGTGAGCGTGGTCTTGCCGGCACCGTTCTGGCCGACGATGCCCACGAGCTCGCCGGGATAGAGGGTCAGGTTGAGGTCGTGTACGGCGGCGCCGCCATTGGGATAGGCAAACTCAACGTGATCGAAGGTGAGCACGGGCTCGGCGTCCTTGGCGTGCGGGCGCAACGACGGTGCATGCGGGGAGCCGGCGGGCGCCTGGGCTTCGCTGGCCGCGTGTGCGGGGTCGACAATGCCCGAAATCAGGCGCTCGGCCTCATCGACATCCAAGCAAGGGGTACCGCTTACCAGGCCATCGGCCTCGAGGCTATTGAAGATACGCGTGACGCGAGGGCAGTCGACGCCGATGGCACGGAGCTCGTCGGTATGCGCGAAGACCTCGTGTGGCTCGCCCTGCAGCGCGATTTCGCCATGGTTGAGCACGAGCACGCGGTTGCAGTACTCCGAGAGTAGGGCGACCTTTTGCTCAACGACGACGATGGTGATTCCAAGCGCGCGGTTTGCCTCACGCAGCGTCTCGAAGACCAACGTGGAGCTGGCGGGGTCGAGTGCCGCGGTGGGCTCGTCGAGAACCAAGACGCGCGGACGCATGGCGAGGATGGCAGCGATGGCCACCTTTTGCTTCTGTCCGCCCGAGAGGGTGGCGATCTCGCGGTCACGCAGGTCGCTGATGCCGACGGTCTCGAGCGTTTCACTCACGCGCCGCTCGATCTGGTCGTGGGGAACGCCAAAGTTCTCGAGGCCAAAGAGCATCTCGTCCTCGACGACCGAGGCGACCATCTGCGTGTCGATATCCTGCAGCACGCTGCCGACGATTTGCGACACGTCGGTCAACGAGACCTCGCAGGTGTCGTGGCCGTCAACCATGACGGACCCAAAGAACGTGCCGGTGTAGTGGTGGGGCACGGCGCCCGACAGGCAGGCGGCAAGCGTGGACTTGCCGGCGCCCGAGGGCCCGATAATGCCGATGAAATCTCCCTTGTTCACGCTGAGTGAGATGTGGCTGAGCGCCTGCTCGGTCTGCGTGCCATAGGAGAACGAGACATCGTCGACGTTGATGATCGTTTCCATGGATACCTTTCATAGTCATCGGGGACGTTCTTTAATGACTAGTCGTTTAAGAACGTCCCCAAGAGCTAGTTGTTTGGGACAGTCTTTACCGATGGGACACTGTGGGTTAGTTGAGCTTCAGGGCCTTCTGAATGGGCAGATAGAGGGCGCCGACCAGAATGGCGTTAAAGACGGCGGTCATGGCGACGACGGGCAGCATAGCGGCGGCGAGCTCGCCGACCACGCCAAGCATGGCCATCTTGATAACCATGAAGATGACGCCGGAGACAAAGGTGGTCACGAAGGTAGCGACGATGGCGACGGCAGGCTTGACCTGACCGTTCTTGCCGGCGGCGTTGACGATGCCGGCCATGAGCATGGCGGCGATGCCCTCGGCGGCAAAATCGACGAACGGCGAAGTGGTGGTGATCTGGATCACGGCAGCCGAGATGAGGCCAATGACGAGCGCCTGGCCGATGTTGGGGCGAACGACCAGGATGGTGAGGCAGAAGGCCGAGATGATGAACTCGGGGCTGATCATGCCGCCCGAGATGCCCGAGATTGCCTTGCCGACGGTGAAGTTGAGGATGAAGCCGGCGGCGAGCAGGATGGCGAGCAGGACGAGGGCGCGGACATCGAGTTTGCCGCGGTCGGCGGTCTGGACGGTGCGGGGCTGGGCGGCGGTGTTCTGAGACATGGTGAAAATCCTTTCGGAATGGGAGTGCAAGAGAAAAGCGGAGGCGCGTGATGCGAATGCGATCGGGCTCGAGATAGAAAAAGGCCCCCGGTCGAAACCGGAGGCCTTCCAATCACCTAGAGCTAAAAAACAGGCGTGAGGGACTCACTGTCGACCGATCGTATTCGCATCACGCCACCACCAGTTGTTGAGAGAGTTCATCGTGTTCTTCATGTTGGTGGCTCCTTTCGTGATGCCGTGGCGCGGTCGCACCTAGTTGCTGTTGCGCTGCACTATAGCACAGCGAAGTGTGTGCGGGGAAATCTTTTTTAAAAAGATTTCAGGCGGGTTTCCCGCCGGTCAAAAGAGCGGGCTAAGCGGGCGAGGCTGCCATTGCTGCCTTGCCCGCTCAGCTAGGACGTTACTCCTTGTTGCGACGGTAGAGGAAGTAACCACCGGCGGAGATGACGGCAACGCCAGCGATGGCGAATGCAGCCACCATGCGGCCATCAAAACGATCACCGGTGGTGGGCAGGCCGCCCTTGGTGTTCGTTTTGTTGGTGGTTACTGTGGTTGTGGTGTCCGACTTGCCAGGCTTCTCAGGCTTGGTGGTGGGCTGCTCGGGCTTAGCGGGCTGCTCGGGGGTGCCGGGCTGCTCGGGGGTGCCGGGCTGCTCGGGGGTGCCGGGCTGATCCGGGGTGACCGGATCGGTGGCAAGAGCATCCTTGGCGTAAGTGATGGACACCTTGAGGCCGTTGGTCTCGGTGTTCAGGTCGCTCGGGGTGAAGGGCTCGTCAAAGTTTCCGGCCTTCTGATAGGCGCGCATCTCCTGGAGCAGGGCCTTGCACTTGACGTAGGTGTTCTCGGTGGCAGCCTTGCCGGCCTTGTTGGCCAGAGCGGTGCGGCCCTCGGTGGTCGTCTCGGCCAGCATGGCGGCGTCGACTTCCTTGTTCTGTTCGATGAGCTCGTTCTGGAGTGCATCGAGGTAGGAGCGGACGCTGATACCAAGGGTATCGGGATTCTCAAAGCAGAGGGAGCTGATGTCCATGAGGACGTAGTTGATGGAGTTCTCGGGCTCCTCGTTGTTCACGATGTCCGTCTCTTTGCAGTGGTCGAAGGAGACGGTCTGGTCGCTGAAATACGGGCTAACCTCGGTAATCAGCGCGGAGTAGAAGGGGATGGCGACGGAGTACGCGGCGCGGGAGAGCATTTCCCACTGGATTGTTGCAACCTGGGGATCAAGACCGTTGCGAACCTGGAAGACGTGAATCTCGGTGTTGCGCTCGGTGCCGATGGCATAGGCACCGTCAGTGTTGGCGTTAAGGCCCGGGGTATTCTCGCCACGGTTACCGAGAGAGCGAATCATCTCAAAGGTAGTCCAGTCTTTCTTTCCGGGCTGGAAGAACAGCGGCTGCATCTCGTGGACCAAGGCGCCGGTCGTGGCGCGAGCCTCTTCGCGCTCGTCCTTGACGATCTCGTAGTCGGTGCCCTCCTGGAGCTCGTTGCCAAAGTAGTTACGGCCCTGGACGTAGCGGGTCCACTGGTGCATACCGGAATTCTGAATGGTCTCGCCATAGGTTGCGGCGACGTCGAACTTGCCGTCGGTGTACTCGGCAAAGCCCTTCTCCTTAGGCATGGACTCGATGCCCTCGGAGTGCAGGCAGTTCTCGGGGTCGTTGAGGTCGACATCGTAGTTGAGGTTGCCGATGTTGGGGTTGATCGAGGCGACGTCGTCGGCGAGCTTCATGCCGATCCACTGGTGACCGGAAAGCGCGGCAAATAGCCAGGTCTCGTTGTTGTCGGCGATGATGATCTGGTCGTTGGAGCAGACGCCCTGCTCGTCAATCAGGCTGCCGAGGAGCTCGACGCCCTCGCGGGCCGTGGCGCTCTCGCCCAGGATGACGCTGGCGTAGTTGTACTCGCCGATGCCGGTTTTAGTCAAGGGGTCTGCTGTCTCGGCATCTGCATTCATACTGGTGCTTAGCGTGGCGGAGCAGGATACGCCCTTCTCGTTGATGCCTGCTTCAGAGTAGGCATCCCAGCGGTTGTCCCACTGGGAGGGATGGTCGCGTACATAGGTGTAGCGATACGTGGTCTTGGTCGAGGTGTACATGAACGAAGACTCGTCCGAGCTGTACGTATGTCCCGGGCCGTGAGAGGGCTCAATGCCAAAGTGCTTAAGATAGCGCGGGCCATAGTCCTCGGAACGGCCGTAGTACGTGTTGCCGTCGGCCGTAAGGTTTTTGCCCATGTAGACCTGCGTGCAAGCGAGTGCAGAGGTCGGCATGGACATGATGGTTGCAGCTCCAAATGCAAGGCCTATGCCAAGCTTCTTGAGCGCGTTGACGGGGCGAGTTTTCCTCATTTTCCCTCCCAGCGTGCGAAAGCCCTCTGTCTCCAGAGGGCTTCAGCCAATAAATACTCTCCCCAAGCGTAACGAATTCGAAACAATATACATTTATGAAAGATTTTTACTCGATAAGCGTAGTGAAAAATGCGATGAACGGTTAAATGTACTCATTTACTAGGTAATTCAATCTGCATATCGCCAGCAAATGATGTAGCTAAGTAAAGTGTCGCAAAAAATGATGGACCCCTCGCCGCCACGTTGTGTCATGCCGATGAGGGGTCCGGGTTTGCGCGTGCTGTGAAAGAGCGGTGGCTACTTCTTTCGGCGGTGAATCACGTTGATGGCGTAACCGACGAGCATGGCCAAGACGATGACAATAAAGCCGATCAGGGGATTGTCGTTCATAGGGTCCTCCTATTTTCCGAGCGGGGAGAATTCGTCGACGATGAGGTCGAGGCATTGCGGAAGCGCGCGGGCTCCAAAGACGCCCGAATTGCTGGAGATAATCTCGCCATCGAACTGCATGCCCAGTGACGGGGTGCAGGTGATCTTGGCTTCCTTGGTCTGGATGATCTTGAACTGTGGGCGCCCGAGTACCTTACCGGCGGGGTCAAGCGCAGCGGTGATCACAGTAGGCAGCAGCTGAACGGTGCGCACGGGTTCGATGACCGCAATATCGACCATGCCATCGTTCATGCGGCAGTCGGGGAACAGGTTGATGTCGTTTTGAATGACCGAGGTGTTGCCCGCCATGCAGCAGATGCCGTCGAGCTCCTCGACAATGCCGTCGTGCTCAATGGTAAAGTGCGCCACCGTGGGGTTGGGCGTGGCGAGCGCGGAGAGGAAGTAGGCGATCTCGCCGATGTCGTTTTTGGTGGGAGCGGCCTTCATCATGATCTCGGCGTCGAAGCCCGAGCCGGCGATGATGATAAAGCCGTGGCGCTTCTCTCTGCCGTTCTCGTCGAGCCAAAAGAGCTCGCCCATGTCCACTTTGACCGTGCGACCGGCGCGGCAAGCCTTGGCAAGCGCCGCCGCCTCAGGGGCATTGCCGATGTTGTTGAAGAACAGGCAGGCCGTGCCGGAGGGGAAGACGAGCGTGGGGACGCCGCATCCGCGCATCTGGTCGAGCACGTTGGAGACGGTGCCGTCGCCGCCCGAAATCACCACGCGATCAAACTCGCGCACGTCTGCCACGGCGTCCTCGGGTTCCATGCCATCGCCGATAAAACGCATCACGACCTCGTCGCCGCCCTGCGCGAGGGCGTGCGTGAACGCGTAGATTTCATCTGAGCTGGGGCCCGATGCCGGGTTGTGGATGATAAGGCAGCGCATACTTACGTTCCCGTTCTGTGACTAACCGAGTATAGTTGTAGAGCAATGCCGATATCCTACCCGTGTTTTTCGGGCCTAACCTTATTCGATGGGTTGATATGTACATTTCCACACATCAGGCTCTACTCGACTTTTGCCAGCGCGCCCGTGAGTTTGACGCGATTGCCGTCGATACCGAGTTTTTGCGCGAGCGCACGTTCCATCCGCGCCTGTGTTTGGTTCAGATTGCCACCCCTGCCGAGAGCGTCGCGGTCGACCCTCTGGTGATCGACGACCTGTCGCCGTTGGCCGAGCTTATGGCCGACGAGAGCGTGACCAAAGTCTTCCACGCCTGCTCGCAGGATATGGAGGTTATGCTTCATACCGTAGGCGTGCTGCCGCGTCCGATTTTTGACACGCAGGTGGCCGCCGCCTTTTTGGGCGAACGCCAGCAGATTTCCTACGGTGCGCTCGTGCAGACGTTTTGCGGCGTCTCGCTGCCCAAGACCGAGTCGCTGACCGACTGGTCGCGTCGCCCGCTGACCGACAAACAGATCGAGTACGCGATCGATGACGTCAAGTACCTGATCGTCGCCTATACCGAGATGATGAGCCGCCTGCGCGAGCTGGGCCGCGTGGACTGGGTGCTCGACGAGCTGCGCCCGCTGGCTGACGAGTCGCACTATCGCGCCGATCGCCACGAGGCGTTCCGTAAGGTCAAACGCATCAATTCGTGCAGCCGTCACCAGTTGGGCATCGCGCGCGAGCTCGCCGCCTGGCGCGAGGACCGCGCCGAGCGCCGTAACATCCCGCGCAAGTGGGTCATGTCCGACGACACGCTGCTTGCGCTCGTTAAGCGCAATCCCGTGCGCGTTGAGGAGTTCCGTAGCATTCGCGGTACCGACCAGTTGGGGGAGCGCGATGTGGACGGCGCGCTCATGGCCATCAAGCGCGGCGCGAGCTGCCCGTACGATCGCCTGCCGCTCATGGTGCGCGGGCACCGTCAGATCTCGCCGGAGCTGGAGAGCGTGACGGACCTGATGTATGCGCTCATCCGCCTGGTTGCCGAACGCTCGGGAGTGGCGACCTCGGTTATTGCCTCGCGCGATGACCTGGCCGACTACATTGAGCATCCCGAGCAGAGCCCCCTGCGTGAAGGCTGGCGTTTTGAGCTTGTGGGCTCGCGTCTGGACGATCTGCTTTCCGGCAATATGGGACTCACCGTGAAGGACGGAAAGATTGAGTTGTTATAGGTATATAGTTACGCGGTTT
>CAUBMI010000045.1 GCA_958436995.1 uncultured Collinsella sp. | reverse complement strand
CGCGCACCGTCGACGTGCACATTCGACGCATCCGCTCCAAGGTGGGCCCGCAGATCGCGGCGCACATCACCACCGTCCGCGGCGTGGGCTATCTGTTTAAGGACTAGATTTCCACTACAAAGGGGACAGGCACCTTTGTAGTGGCTTTGACGCAGGTGCGGGTTCCTCTCGAATCTGCAACAGAACTTAAGCCTTCCTAAAAGATTGCGTTCTCATACACTTGCGCCCGCATATTGGGGTACAACTCAACGTGAACAACGATGGCCCGCCACGTGTTTGGCGGGCCTTTGGTTATTTGACGAAAGGATCGCAGCCATGAGCGAGAACGATTCCCAGCGTCCCCAGGATGCGGGCAACGCCGGCGAGACCCAGCAGCAGCCGCGTGTGCAGGTGGAGTCGACGCCTGCCGACAGCAACATTCCCTACGTGCAGGCATACGACACGCAGACCGGCAAGCCGCTGGGCAGCCAGCAGGTTGTAAGCAAGCACACAGTGGTCAAGACCAAGACCAAAAAGCTGCCGATCTTTATTACGGCACTCGCCGGCTGCGCCTGCGGCGCCCTGCTGGTCATCGCGCTCATTATGAGCGGTACGCTCAATATCGGTGGCGGCAAGAATGCCGTGACGGCGGGTGCTTCGGGTTCGTCGACGCAAAAGATCACGATCGACTCCGAGGACACCACGCTGGCCGAGGCTGTTTCTGCCAAGGCCCTGCCCTCCGTGGTTTCCATCACCGCCACTTCGAGCGGCAGCCAGAATGGCTCGCTTTCGCAGTCTGCCGACGAGTCGGACAACTCGGGCAGCGTCGGTTCGGGCGTGGTGCTCGATACCGAGGGCCATATCCTCACCAACAACCACGTGGTCGATGGCTATGACCAGTACGTGGTTACCATGGACGACGGCACCACCTACGAGGCCGAGTTCGTGGGCAACGATGCCTCGAGCGACCTGGCCGTCATCAAGCTCAAGGACGCCGACGCCTCCAAGCTCACGCCGATCGAGATCGGTGATTCCTCCAAGCTCAACGTGGGCGAGTGGGTCATGGCGATCGGTTCGCCCTTCGGCAACGAGCAGTCTGTCTCCACGGGTATCGTGTCGGCGCTGTATCGCTCCACGGCCATGAGCTCTACCAGCGGCAACACCATCTACGCCAACATGATCCAGACCGATGCTGCCATCAACCCGGGCAACTCCGGTGGCGCGCTCGTTAACGACAACGGCGAGCTGGTGGGTATCAACTCGCTCATCGAGAGCTACTCGGGCTCCAGCTCGGGCGTGGGCTTTGCTATTCCCGTTAACTACGCCAAGAACATTGCCGACCAGATCATCGGCGGTAAGACACCGGTGCACCCGTACATGGGAGCCACGCTTTCGAGCGTCAACGCGCTCAACGCCCGCACCAACAAGCTGAGCACCGATAGCGGCGCGTACGTGGCGAGCGTCGTCGAGGACGGTCCCGCCGCCAAGGCCGGCATCCAGGAGGGCGATGTCATTACCAAGCTGGGCGACGACGAGATCACGAGCGCCGATGGCCTGATCATTGCGCTGCGCAGCCATGAGGTGGGCGAGAAGGTCGAGATCACGCTCATGCGCGGCAAGGACGAGAAAAAGGTCACCGTCGAGCTGGGCTCCGATGAGGAGTTGCAGAACCAGCAGCAGGACGACAGTTCGACCGACACTGGCAACGGCGGTATTACCGATGAGCAGCTGCGCCAGTACCTGGAGGAGCTGCTCGGCCAGCAGGGCCAGGGCCAGGGCTACGGTCAGGGCTACTAACGAGCCGTTTCGCACATATCGAGGCCAGAGGGGGCTGTTCCGCCAACGCGGGACAGCCCCCTCTTTTCTTATTGATCCGTTGGGGGCGGGGAAACGGATCATTTAGAAATGGCAAGGGCATGGTTTGATCGCGCAATCCATCCCGGTTCGGCCGCTGCCGATTCGGTGCGGTTCGAAAGGGCTATTCGGCCCCGTTGCGACCGGTGGTACTCTAGTATCCGTTTGAAATCGAGCGAAGGAGTGCCGCTATGGAGCAATCGAGCCTGTTTGGTGACGGTGTGGACATCGATACCGAAGCGCCCGCGAGCGTGGATGCCGCCGCACCGACTGATGCCCGTGCCCGGGCGGCGGCGCGCGCGGCCGAGTTACGCCACGAGCTCGATTACCACGCCTATCGCTATTACATGCTCGACGCGCCCGAGATTACGGACGCTGCCTTCGACAAAATGCTCGTTGAGCTGCAGGAAATCGAGGCCACCTACCCCGACCTGGTGACGCCCGACAGCTATACCCAGCGCGTGGGCGGCTACGTGAGCGAGCAGTTTACGCCGGTCACGCACATGGCACGCATGTATTCCATGGACGATGCCATGGATCTGGACGAGCTCGACGCGTGGCTCCAGCGCACCGAGGATGCGCTCGGAGCCGGTAGCGTCACCTATACCTGCGAGCTTAAGATCGACGGTCTGGGCGTGGCGCTTGCCTACCAAAACGGCACCTTTGTGCGCGCGGCCACACGCGGCGACGGCACCACGGGCGAGGACGTGTCGCTCAACGTGCGTACCATCAAGGATGTGCCCATGCACCTGTCCGAGCCGGCGCTCGCCCACATGGGCGCCGACCGCGAGCGTGCCATCGAAGTACGTGGCGAGGTCTATATGCCCAAGGGCAGCTTTGTGCGTCTGAATGAAGAGGCCGATGCCGAGGGCCGCGACCCCTTCGCCAACCCGCGCAACGCCGCTGCCGGATCGTTGCGCCAAAAGGACCCCAAGGTCACGGCGCGTCGCGACTTGGCCACCTTTATCTATGCCATTGCCGATACCGATCCGCTGCACGTCCACAGCCAGCGCGAATTTCTCGACTGGCTGCGCAGCGCCGGCTTCAGCGTCAACCCCAACGTGGCCCGCTGCGCCACGCCGGCCGAGGTCCACGAGTTCTGCGCCCAGGCCCTCGAGCACCGCGGTGACCTGGACTACGACATCGACGGCGTGGTCGTAAAGGTCGACAGCTTCCAGCAGCAGCTTGACTTGGGCTTTACCGCCCGCGCGCCGCGCTGGGCCATTGCCTTTAAGTTCCCGCCCGAGGAAAAGCAGACCGTCCTGCGCGAGATTCGCATCCAGGTGGGCCGCACCGGTGTGCTCACGCCGGTCGCCGAGTTCGACCCGGTGACGGTTGCCGGCTCCACTATCGCGCGCGCCACGCTGCACAACATCGACGAGATCCGCCGCAAAAACGTGCGCGAGGGCGACACCATCATCGTGCACAAGGCGGGCGACGTGATCCCCGAGGTCGTGGGTCCCGTGCTCGACAAGCGCCCGGTCGACAGCGTTGACTGGCAGATGCCCGAGGTCTGCCCCGTGTGCGGTAGCCCTGTGGTCCACGAGGACGGCGAGGTGGCCTACCGCTGCGTGTCCATCGACTGCCCCGCGCAGCTCAAGGAGCGCCTGCTCCACTGGGTGAGCCGCGGCTGCATGGACGTCGACGGCCTGGGCGACGAGATCGTCGACAAGATGATCGCCGCCGGCCTGATCCACGATGTCGCGGACTTCTACCAGCTCACGGTGGACGATATCGCCGGCCTGGACACAGGCCGCGTGTACGCCAGCTCCAATAGCAAAAAGGGCGTCAAGAAGGGCGACCCCATTCCGGTAGGCCTCAAGACGGCCGAGAAAATCATCGCCGAGCTCAACAAGTCCAAGAGCCAGCCACTCGGTCGCGTGCTGTTTGCCCTGGGCATCCGCCACGTGGGCAAGAGTGTGGGCGAGGTCATCGCCGAGCGATTTCTGTCGATTGACAAGCTCATCTTGGCGAGTGAAGAGGACATCGCCGAGTGCGAGGGCATCGGTCCCAAGATTGCGGCGAGCGTCAAGCAGTTCCTGGCCGTGCCCGAGAACCTTGCCGTGCTGGAACGTCTGCGCCAAGCGGGCCTTTCGCTCGAGGTCGACTTGGGCGCCGCTCATGCGCAAGCCGCGGCCGAAGCTGGCGTGGCGGGCGAGCTCGCCGACGCGCAGCCGCTCGCGGGTCTGACCTTTGTGCTCACGGGCACGCTCGTCAACCGCACGCGCGACGAGGCGGGTGCGGCGCTCAAGGTGCTCGGCGCCAAGGTTTCGGGCAGCGTGTCAAAGAAGACGAGCTATCTGGTCGCCGGTCCCAAAGCGGGCTCCAAGCTCACCAAGGCCGAGCAGTTGGGTGTGCCTGTATTGGATGAGGACGCACTCGAGCAGATTTTGGCTACTGGCGAGGTGCCTGAGGCGTAAGGCATCGATAGCCAAATTGAAGAACCTCCCGGAAGCACGATGCCTTCCGGGCGGTTCTTACTTTGCTGGGGCAACCGGCACCGTGATCTGCGTTACGTAGGTTGCCGGGTCGTCGCTGATGATGTCATCGATAAGGGCGATCTCGCGCGAAGGCCCGGTGGGCGCCAGGTTGTGCTCGCGCATATAGCCGAGCAGCTGCTTATAGCGCGGGGCTGCTTGCCCGTGCGTGCCGCGGAAGCTTATGGTCAGGCAGCGCGCGGCAGGTCGCGTCTCAACGTCGCCCAAGTAATCATCGGTGTCATCGAGCAGCAGGAAGACCTCGTCGTAGCCATCAAAGTCGCCGGCGGTGAGGCGTTCGGGCGCGATGCCCACACCCAGATTGCCCAGATAGGCAAAGGTTTCGTGCTGCCCCTGCTGAAGCTGGCGGATATGCCATCCCAGCGAATAGGCGTCGGTGGGATTGACGCGCTCGTGCAGCGTGGCGCAGCGAAGTTCGGGTTCCTCGATTTCGCTAATGGTGTCGAGATCAGCATTCAAAGCGCCATGAAGCAAGGCAAGCCGCTGGTCAATCTTGCGCGACATGCGCTCCAACTCACGCCGCCTGTGCTCAATTAACTCCTGTTGCTTGGTCAGTTGCCGTTGTATCAAATCCATATCGCGCGTAGTGACAAACTCGCGAATCTGCGCCAGCGGCAAGTCGAGAACGCGCAGGTTGCCGATGGTGTTGAGGGTGGAGAGCTGCCGCGATCCGTAGTAGCGGTACCCACTTGCCGGATCGACATATGCCGGCTCCAACAGCCCCATCTGCTCGTAATGACGCAGTGTGCCCACGCTTAAATTGAGCAGGCGCGCCACCTCGCCAATGCGGAGCAGGCCCTCGGTGTGTTCACTTGGCATGTCGGTCACAGGACCGCTCCTTTCGGTAAAAACAGGGGAGAGGCGCTAGGCCTGCGTCGCCCCGCTACGCCACCAGCTTGTCAAAAGCCCCGCGCCGGTTGAGCACGGTAAATGCAATCACGCAGATGCCCGCCGACAGAATCGACCCGCACGGCGAGGCGATGCCCATGGGGAACAGCGTGTCGGAATAGGCGTTCGACAGCAGCCATGCGCCGGGCACGCGAATGAGCACCACGGCCAGCACGTTGTGCGCAAAGCCAATGTAGCTCTTGCCATACGCAGCGAAAAAGCCGCTAAAGCAAATGTGGATGCCGGCAAAGATCGCGTCGAAAATATAGCTGCGCATATAGCCGGTACCGGCGGCGACTACTGCAGCGTCCTTGGCAAAAAAGCCGATAAACGCCGGCGCCACCAGCCACATCAGCACCGTGATCAGGCAGCCGTACACCACCGAGATGGTCATGGCGTCCTTGAGTACCTGACGCGCGCGATCGCCCTTGCCCGCGCCGGCATTTTGCGCCGTGAGCGCGCTGACGGTAGCGCCCATGGAACTCGGCACAATGAACAAAAAGCTGATCATCTTTTCGACCAGGCCCACGGCGGCGGCGTCGACCAGACCGCGGTGGTTGGCGATGACGGTGATGAACATAAACGCCACCTGGATGCAGCCGTCCTGCACGGCCACGGGCACGCCGATCTTAAGAATGCTACCGAGCACCTCGGGCTGGGGGCGCAGGTCGCTGCGCTTAACGTGGATGTTCGTGCGGCGGCTCTTGAGCCACACGAGCGCGAGGGCAACGCTGGCCGTCTGCGCGGTCACCGTGCCGAGCGCCGCGCCCACGGGGCCGAGCCCCATGTGGCCGATAAACAGAAAATCGAGCGCGATGTTGATGATGCATGCCACGCCAATCACGTACATGGGCGAGCGCGAATCGCCCAGCCCGCGAAAGATGGCCGAAAGAATGTTGTATGCGGCGATAAACGGAATGCCCATAAAGCAAATGCGCAGGTAGGCGGCGGTGCCTTCGACCGCCTCGGCCGGCGTGCCAATGAGCGCCACGATCTGCGGGCACAGTGCGAGCAAGATAGCGGCCAGCACCACCGAGACACCCATAAAGAGCGTGATGGTGTTGCCGATGGCGGTCTCGGCGCGGTCGAAGCGGCGCGAACCCACGGCGTGGCCGACGATGACCGTCGTTCCCATGGCCAGGCCCACGAGCGTCACGGTAATGATATAGAGCGTCTGCGCGCCGTTGCCCACGGCGGTGATGCCGGCGGCGCCGCTAAACTGCCCCATCATGTACAGGTCGGCCATGCCGTAGAGCATCTGCAAAAAGTACGAGAGCATATAGGGCAGGGCAAAGACCGCGATGGTCTTAAGGACATTGCCGCGTGTGAGGTCGTGTTCCATGGGCGGGGCTTTCTGGCTTGGTCTGTTTACGTACCAGTGTAGTGAAAACCCTACAACGATTGTAGAGTCAAGGTTTGTGTTGGCGGCGGGGCGAAAATAGTCACGCTCCAAGCACGATGCTTTGACCCCTCCATGCCCCTCACCTAGCCTCAAACCATCACAACATTCGACGTTTTTTGCCAAAATCGGGAAAAGCATCGAATGTTGTGATGGTTTTCCTACCACCCGATCGGGTGGAATCGCTTTCTTGCGCACGAAGGTGTGCGGACCCGTGGGCAGGGGAATAAGGTTGGTTATCCGACTCCATTGGAGGGCTCATGGACCTGCCGATTGTCCTGTCCCATAAGACTGCCTGGCTGTACCACAACGTGGCGCGCCCGTCCGAGCCGCTCTCGCGAGCAAGCGGCCTATACGATGAGGACTCGCTTGCTAGCGAGGCGGAGCCGGCTGCGAGCCTGCCCAAATTGGGACTCGATGCCAAGGGGCTGAGGGCTTCAACGGCAGTTGGGATCGTTACCGACTATCTGGTTTCGCTTGGTATTCCACGAGAAGAGCTCGATCATATCGATACGCTCGTCAACTTCGATTTTGAGCGCTCGACGCCGGCTGGATTTAGGTGCCACGTGTTTGGGGCGCCGGTACCTCCAGGCCATCTTATCGAGGTGGCAGAGGGCCTTCTGGTGGTTGATGAGGCCATGTGCTTTGTCCAGGCGGGTTCGTGGATGAGTGAGCCCGAGCAGTTGGAATATGGCTACGAAATCTGCGCCCGATACCATTTGAATCATCTGTCGACAGACGATTATGTCGAGATGAGGCAGAGATATACCGTTGCCGACATGATTGCCTATTGCAATGAGAACCGATCTCGTCAGGGGGCTATACGCGCGGCCGCCGTGCTCAGGCGCGTGTACGATGGCGCGCGGTCGCCCATGGAGACGGCCACCGCAATCATGGTCGTAGCAAAACGTTCTCAGGGCGGGCTGGGATACGCCAAGGTTGAGCTCAACCATCGGGTCGATGTTCCCAGCGAGTTCAAGTATCTCGCAAAGGCCGGGTATTTCGAGATCGACGTATATGCGCCTGCGAGCGGTACGGGGATTGAATACAACGGCTCGGACCATCTTGATAAACAGCGCAGCGCGTCGGATGCGGAGCGTATGACCGTGCTGAGCGCGCTGGGCTTTAGGATGATCGTCCTCACCGGGACTCAGTTTGCCCACCAGCTGCAATTGCACCGGGCGATGAACGCCATCGCGCTTGCGATAGGCCTTAAGTGCGACCGAAGCGAAGCGTTCCAAAAGCGGCAGAACGACCTGCGAGAATTCGTGATTCGGCACTGGGACGGCGGCCTTTAGGGGCGCTTTGGCCCTTCTGCGGGGTGCCGTGGGCAGGCAAACCATCACAACATTCGACGTTTTTTGCCAAAATCGGGAAAAGCATCGAATGTTGTGATGGTTTGCGTGCTGAGGATGGGCTTGGGAAGCCGGTCTTGCTCGAAGCGACCTGTCCTGTCGTACGGGTGTCGGCAGGATTCTCCCGTGGGGTATTATGTTTTCCGAAGAATAAAACGCCGCGTGAGGGGAGGGCTGCGTGGACGGGCACGTGCAACATGACGGCTTTGGCCGCGATATCAACTACCTGCGCATTGCCGTTACCGACAAGTGCAATTTCCGTTGCATTTACTGCATGCCGGCCGATGGCGTGGCACCCCGCGCACACGATGAGCTTCTCAGCGCCGAGGAGATTGCCCGCTTTGTGCGCTTGGTGGCGGGGGAGGGCATTCGCCGCGTGCGCCTGACGGGCGGCGAGCCGCTGGTCAGCCGCCGTATCATCCCGCTTATTCGCGACATCCGCGCGATCCCGCAGATCGAGGACATCTCGCTTACCACCAACGGCGCCTTGCTGCCCAAGCTGGCGCCGCAGCTCAAAGACGCGGGGCTTAACCGCGTCAACATCTCGCTCGACACGCTCGACCCTACGCTTTTTGGAAAGATCACGCGCCTGGGTCGACTCGAGCAGACCGTGGCTGGCATCGACGCGGCGCTGGCTTGGGGCTTTGAGCCCGTTAAGGTCAACTGCGTTGTGGTGCGCCGACTCAACCAGGATGTGGCGGCTCTCGCGCGTCTGACTATCGACCGTCCCATTCACCTGCGCTTTATCGAATACATGCCTATTGGCGACGAGCACACGAGCTCGCATTGCGCTGTGGACCCGCATGCGCCCGCGCTCAATCCGGCGCTGTGGGATGCGAGCGATACCGTGCCGAGCGACGAGCTGCGGGCGCGCATCAATGCCGGGGCCGCCGCGGTGGGTCTGGGCGAGCTCGAGCCGCTCGACATCAACGACGCTCCTGCCGGTGCGGGCCCTGCGCGCTATTGGCACTTTCCGGGCGCGGTGGGAACGGTCGGCTTTATTAGCGCCATGTCTAACCATTTTTGTGCGAATTGCAACCGTCTGCGCCTGACGGCCGATGGCAACGTGCGTCCGTGCCTGTTCAGCGATGCCGAGTATTCGGTGCGCGACGCCCTGCGCCGTGGTGATGATATGCAGGTACTTTCGATTTGGCGCGATGCCGTCGCCCACAAACCGCAGGAACACGCGATAATTGAGGGCACGCAACGATTTATGTCCCAAATCGGAGGATGATCATATGGCCAAGAGCAGGTACGCCGATGCCACCAAGGCCGCTCGCAGGGCCGCGATGTCTGCCCACAAAGTCACGGCTGCGGCGAATGCTGGCAGCGCCGACGCGTCCGTGCAGCCGACTGCCAGTGCTGCCACCGAGCCCGCCCGTGACGCCCGTCGTGACGAGCTGACGCATGTGGACGCCAAGGGCGAGGTACGCATGGTCGACGTGTCCGACAAGGCCGAGACCCATCGCATCGCCATCGCCGAGGGCACCATTCTCATGCATCCCGAGACGCAGACCATGGTGCTGCAGGACCGCGCCAAAAAGGGCGACGTGCTTGCCTGCGCGCGTGTGGCGGGCATTATGGCCATCAAGCGCACGAGCGATATCATCCCCATGTGCCATCCGCTGCTCATTACCAAGAGCAAGTGCGACATTGCGCCCATCGCTCCGGCGGGAACGCCTGTCGAGGACGTGCCCGAGGGCTGGGCGCCGGCGCGCGCGGACGGGCAGGTTGGCTTTCACGTACTGGTTACGGCTGGCGTGACGGGCAAGACGGGTATTGAGATGGAGGCCCTGACCGGCGCGAGTGCCGCGTGTCTGACCATCTACGACATGTGCAAGGCCGTCGATCGCGGCATGGAGATCGTTGACGTGCGTCTGCTGCACAAGGAGGGCGGCCGCTCGGGCGTGTGGGATCGTGCCGAGCGTCAGGCCGCTGCTGTTGAGGCTGTGGCCGCTGACGGTGCCGCACCCGCGAGCGCACCCGTCGCCGTCGCGCCCGCAGCTCCCACTCCGGCTGTCCCTGCGATCGCGTTTATCGGCTACCAAAACTCGGGCAAGACCACGCTCGTCGAGAAGGTTATCGCCGAGCTCACCCGCCGCGGCCTGCGCGTGGGTTCGCTCAAGCATCATGGGCATCATGGCTTTGATATCGACGTGCCCGCTAAGGATACGTGGCGCCATCACCAGGCCGGATCCAAACACGTGGGCCTCATCTGCGCCACGCGCTGGGCGGAGTACGCCGACACGCGCGAGGAGGACGAGATGCCTGCGCGCGAACTGCTGTCGCGCTACAACGATGTCGACGTGGTGATCATCGAGGGCTACAAGACCGAGGGCTTCGACAACATCGTGGTCGCGCGCTCCGGTGTCGACCGCCTGCGCGGCAAGAGCTCGCTCGACCTGGTCGACGGTCACACGCTGGCGCTTGCCTGCAACGAGGCCCTGGCGCGCCAGGCCTTCGACGCCGGCTTTGCGACCCGAGCCATCAACATCAACGACGCCCGGGCCATCTGCGATCTGATCCAAGACCACCTCGGTAGATCTTAGGGACATGCCTTAAAATCTACCAAGTAGTTCATGCTGGGCGGAAAGACAGAAGGAAGGGGCTCGATGTGTCCTTAGTAAGGCATACGGATAGATTGAGCCAATGGACGGAGGGCCAAATGCTCGCTGCCCACATTCGTATGCAATAAGGAGCCCCATGCCCACATCTGTATTTCCAAAATTCCACTCATCGCTGTCCACGCAGGCTAAACGCCTGGTGGCAATGCGCTTCCTCATATATACCGGCTTTCAGACCAGTTATTTTATCGGCGTCATCGGAACGCTCACCTATGCAGACGATGCCTCGGTCGTCGCGACATCGCTGGCCGTTCTGTTTATGAACGTTTTCGTAATCCTGGGATCCTTTGCGGGTGGCGCGGAGCTCGACGCCTGGGGCCCGCGCCGCCATTTTTTGCTGAGCATCGTCGGCGCGCTGACAACCGGAGCGGCAATCATCGCCTTTGGTAGCGCGACCGGCGTCATCCTACTCGGCGCGGTGTTTCTGGGCTTTACGATGGGATTCGCCCAGCCCATTGCCACATCCTATCCGGCCTACCTCACCGATGATCCCGTCGAGCTCAAAGACATCAACTCCGCCATCGCCATGTTCTCAAACGTGAGTATCATCGTTGGCCCCACGCTGGGCGGCTTTGTCGCGGCGGCTGCGTCGTCGCGCGCGGTGTTCGTGCTTATGATGCTCTTTACCGTGCTGGCGTTCGTCGTCGGTTGGGGCTTTAGGCCGCAGACCAGCCATATCGCCGGGCATGCGGATACCGATTCGACAGAGGAAGGGGAGCGTGCGGGACGAAGCTCCAACCCTAGCACGTCCGCCCGCGCCACCTTCGCAGCCAGCATCAAGACGGTCTTCACCAACAGCGTCCTCGCGCTACTTTTCTGCATCATTTTTCTTTCGAACTTTGGCTACGGAGCCTTCGATCCGCTCGAGTCGTTTTTCTATCGCGATGTCCTACGCGTCGGCGTTGAGTGGATGGGCTGGCTCTCGTCGGCCTCGGGCATGGGCGCGGTGCTGGGTGCTGCGCTCGCACTCCGTTTGCCGCCGCACCTGGTCAACCTTAAAACGCTGCTTGTGGCGCTTATGTCCGTGGGCCTGGGAAGTCTGCTCTATGTGGGGACGCCGTACATGGGCGTGGCCCTCGTCGGCCAGATCGCCCTGGGCATAGCTTGGGGTGTCGTCAACCCGCTCCACAACACCATCGTGCAAACGACGGCACCGCTCGAGCAACTCGGCCGCGTCAACTCGGTCATGGGCTTTGGCAACATGTTCGCCGGCGTGGCGCCGCTGGCGATAGCCCCGTGGCTGGCGGCGACATTTGGCGTACAACGGACACTCGTGGGGGCAGGCATGGTCGTGACGGCGGTTCCCGCGGCGCTGCTGCTGTTTGGACGTCGGCATCTGGATCGTGCCACAAAGCAGTAAAAACCATCACAACATTCGATGAAAATCGCGATTTTGCCGAATAACGTCGAATGTTGTGATGGTTTACGCCCCGGGCCAGGCCATCCTGCGGGTTCGGCCACCACAAAGGGGCCAGGCACCTTTGTGGTGGTTTTGCACCAAAGCGCCCCGTGCGCGCCTTGGTATACCATGTACGCCGTTCACGAATACACCCCACACCGACGCGCCACCCAGAAAGACCCCCATGGACACCACCTTCAGCCACATCAAAGCCGTGCTCTGCGATATCGACGGAACGCTGCTCACGAGCCAGCACACGGTGTCCCCGCGCACCGTTGCGGCGATCCGCGCCCTGCGCGAGCGCGGCGTGCTCTTTGGCCTGTGCACCGGGCGCGACGCCCACGCGACCGAGGCCATGTACGAGCTCTGGGGCATCGAAGGCCTGGTGGACGTGCTCGTGGGCTGCGGTGGTGCCGAGGTCATCGACCGCGCGCACGACATCAACGAGCTGAGCTACCCGCTGCCGGGCGAGACCATCGCGCGCATCTGCAAGCACATGGCGGACCTTCCGGCAACGCCCGTCTGCCCCCGAGACGGCGTGTTCTGCGTGCCCGAGAGCAACGCGTGCGTCGAGCACCTGTCCCGCGTCGACGGCGTGCCCTACCAGGTGGTCGATTTTGCCGAGTTCTTGCGCGAGCCGCAGCCCAAGGTGATGTTTACCATGGCGCCCGAGGTAATGCCGCGGGTGATTGAGCGGGCGTCGACGTTTGCCGATGACACTGTTAAGGCGGCGGCCCTGCAGACCACGCAGCGGCTCTACGAGTTCATGGATCCGCGCGTGTCCAAGACGCGCGGCCTTGTGCGCGTGACGGAGCTCAACGACATGGAGCTCCAGGACATCTGCGTGTTTGGCGATGCGGACAACGACACCTGCATGGTGGCTGACGCCGGCGTTGGCGTGGCCATGGCAAACGGCAGCGACGCCACCCGTGCCGCCGCCGACTTTGTAACCGCGAGCAACGACGAGGACGGCATCGCGATCTTTATCGAGGAACATCTGCTGTAGCGCCTGGGGGAGAACCCCCGCAATGGGGACAGGCGCCTTTGTGGTGGCCTCAGGCGATTTGGGCGAATTGATGCCTAAAATCTGCGCGAAAATTCAAATATAGTTGTCTGAACATCATGCCTCTAACCACCGGTGGGTTAAAGATATTCTCATCAGTTTGGTAGGATATTCCTTCCGGTTAATAATCTACCGTTCACGGTCGATTTTCGACCGTTCACAGGATGTTTGCTCTTGAGCAAAAGGTTGTGCAAATAAATAAAATGCTATTAAAAACTGATAACTAACTTAATTACCAGTAGAAACAGATATTTTATAGCGAATAAACGAAGGCAAATCTGAGAAAATGTCAAGAGAATTAAGAACTTGCACAAAAATGTCGGTTTTGCTGCTCAGATGTTTAACAATCGTTATAATTGCATCACTTAGCGAGCGCAATTACAGATTGCGCAGATACGTTTGATAGTGAAAGAGCAAGATCGCGGTCTCTTGGGGAGGAGACATCGATGAAAGCGAATTCGGAAAAAACTAAGCAGAGCAATAAAGCGACGCGCCGTGTACTGGCAGGCGTTTTGTGCGGAGCATCCGTTTTGAGCCTGGTACTGTCGCTCGTCATGCCCCCAATCTCGCAGGCCATTGCCAACGATGCCCAGACGGTTTTTGCCGAGAAAACTGTGATGGGGGGTTCCTCAAGTGAGTCTACTGGTGTAGGCAACGCTACTAACGGGGATGTCGAAAACCAGAATAGTGATGATGCCGAGAATGGCGAGACCGATCCTTCAAATGGCCTTGAGCAGAATCAGGTTGAGGATCAGCCTGAGGACGAGCTACTGGGTGAAGACGGCAAGTCGTCGGATGACAATGCTGCAATGGCGGTCGCGGAAGGCGAGCAGGCCGAAGCGGCATCCGGTGAGATAGATAGCGCGGAAAAGCTGAAAACTGAGCTGGAGAAGGCGAGCGACGCTGCCAACTTTAAGCTTACGAAAGATATTGTTACCAGCGAGACAATTCAGCTCAATAAAAGCGGCAGTATTATCACGTTGGATCTAAATGGCTGCAAGATTAAGCATGAGAGTCCCAATCAGCCTCTCTTCAATATCACCGCTGGAGCAACGTTGACCGTCAAGGACAGCCAGCAAGCTGCCCCGACAGAGACCATGGTTAATGGAGTAAAAAACGGCAATCTCGCTTCAATGGAATACGACGGTTCCGGCATCCCGACCAAGCTTACCTACTACGTAACCGAATCGGTCGCAAAGGGAACCGGTACAACCGAGACCCTTAAAGCGCATAAGGCTGATATCAAGGGCGCCATCGTGGCGTGCGGTAACGCCGACACTACTGGTTTAAAGCTCGTCAACCTTTATAATGGCGGCAACTTCAATCTTGAAAGTGGCGTACTCACACAAAAGAAGGATGACCGTATCGGCAACCTCATCTATGCCGAGAACGGCTCTACCGTCAACATGAGCGGCGGCTATGTGTGCGGCGCTTCTGGCTCGGGTACTGGCGCGGGCATTATGGTATCCAACGCGAACGGTGGCGCCTCGACTCTTAAGCTGACTGGTGGCGTAATCGCTGGCAATTATGCCCCCAATGGCGGCGGCGTGTACGCTAACGGATCCACAGTTAATATGACCGGCGGCACGATTTCCGGTAACGGTACGTCCAAAGATCGATCGGGATACGGCGCTGGTGTTTGTGCTGTTAGTTCAACTGTAGTCATTTCAGGTGGTTACATCACCAACAACAACTATCAGTTCTACAACGACAATGAAGGCTCCACGAAGCATATTGGTAACGGATGTCACGGCGGCGGTGGTATTGCTGCCTTCAATAGCGGCAGTCTCACAATTAACGGTGGCTTCATCACCGGTAACTATTCTGCCGAGGCCGGTGGCGGTATTTATGCTGGCGCTTGGAATCAGGCTCTCTCCTTGTTTTCGTTCTCTGGTGGAAGCATCGCCAGCAATGTGGCGCAAAACTCTGAGGGCGGCGGCATCCGTATCGCTGCGCCTACAGTTGGCGAATTTAATGTGATCGGCAAGAAAGCCTACATAACTAACAATACGACTAATACCCCCAATGACTGGGGCGGCGGCGGCGTGTTTGTCCAGGGAGGCAACAGTGCCGAAGGCGTTAATTCGGCGTGTCTCAAGATATCCAACGCCCTGATTACCAAAAACTCGGCCAAGGGCTATGGTGGTGGCTTCGCGGCCTGCCCGAGCGGCAAGACGGCGATTACAGATGCCAATGGTATTGCGATTTTCGGAAACACCGATGCAAACGGTGAGAATCTATCAGGCGGCACCAATGGTAAGAATGAAGACCAGCCTTCAAGTGTTGATGGCGGTGAGATTACTGATGACTTCAAGAGGCGTGGCCATGAGGACCTCTTCCTTATCCGCAAGTCGGATAACGCTGACTATATCGCAGCCGTAACGGGCCAGATGCTCGGCGGTGGTGCTGCAAATTGGTCGGGCACGATTGACGGTCAGCTTGCGACCATCGGTAAGTATGACGGAGCCCAAGCCAAGTACATGATTGGCCTAAAGTCCAAACCGTCCGCTGAAGATCAAAATGCTGCTATAGGGCTGGCTACGTTATATATCACGGGCAACAGCTCCAATATCCACGGTGGCGGAATCATGACCAACGGAGACGTTGTCGCCGGTTCCACTCGAGAGGTCAAGGTTTACCCCAAGATGAAGCTCAACGGCACCAAGGTGCTTGAGGGCGGCAAGCTTAAAGGAAATGATTTCGATTTCCAGCTTCTCAGGCAGAACAAGATTATTAACGAACTAGGCGAGATCTCATATACGATTCCGAGCTTTGACTCCAATGGTGATCTTCAGCTCAATCGCTGCTCGGTGGTCGATACGGTGAAAAACGATGAGAACGGAAATCTCACCTTTGATCTGGGTGAAGTTTATGCCGATGACGATCTTGTTTACTACTTGGTAGAGGTTCCGGGCACGGACAAGGACAAGGGCGTGACTTACGACAAAACGATCTACAAAATTGATCCTGAGGTTGTGAAGGATGAGGGCAAGTCGCACAACGTGCTTGACATTAAATACACGTATTACAAAGTCAAGAGCGTTTCGGTAACAAAGGTAAAAAATGACGGCGCTGGCGCAAGAACGCCAGAAACAGAACCAGCAGCCGTCACAGAAGCTGAAGGCGAAAACGCTGTTATCGCTGCGCTTACTAGTGGTGCAACTTTCACTAACAAGTTCGCTCCGTACGACTCGAAGGGCTCCTGGACGCCCATGGCGACCAAGGTCGTTGAGGGCGGCGAGATGAAGGAGTTCAGGCTCGAGCTTGCGGATAACGAGAAGTTCGATAAGGCCGAGGCGGTTAAGACCAATGCCAATGGCAAAAACTCTCAGCTCCTGAGCTTCAAACCGATTGGGTACAAGCTCGATCAACTTAACAAACTCGAGACTGACCCCACTGGTCGCGGTGCGAGCAAGACCTTCACTTATTTCGTTCGCGAACAGCAGCCAACCACGCCGTTTACGAACTATAAGTACGACCAGTCGGTCTATCAGATTACGGTTAACGCGACTGACGACTCTAACCACCATATAGACGTCACTGCTACCTACAAGCAGATTCAGGATCGTGACGGCAATCCAGTGACCAACGACACGGGCCGCGAACTCACTGACAGTTCCACCCCCACCTTCACCAACACCTACTCAACCTCTTTGCCCCTTTCTGGTATGTCGGGCGTCACTCTGACGTACCTTGCCGGCGCGGCGG
>CAUBMI010000044.1 GCA_958436995.1 uncultured Collinsella sp. | reverse complement strand
TTAACTGCCAAAAACCATGGTGCGTCCCGGGTTGCGGGCACTGGGGGAGGTTCATAAAGTGCCGGCACATAAGGAACGTCCCCGAGTGCCGGCTACTGAATGGCGCCGCCGAAATTATCGAACAACCTGTTCAAAAACACGAACGAACACCGTCGCGTCTATACTAGAGCGCAGCAATAGAAAGGACTCCGCTTTGAGCATCACGCCCATCGATAGCATTCGCCGCGCCATCGCCCGCCGCAATGGCGTCGCCGACCCCACCGTATCGGACGGGGCGCACGGGCAGGGCGGACGCATCGAGAACGGCCTGTTCCCCGCATCGCACACCGCCGAGGAGCTCGCACGAATCCAAGAGCTAAGCCAGCGTAACGCCGGCGGTCCCGACAGCAGCCAGGCCACACGCCGTCGCCGCGAGCGCGATCGCCAGCCCGGCCCCATCCACCGCATGGTCAATGCCTGGTGGAACCGCCTGCTCAGAGCCGTCTACGGCGGCGGCTTCTCCACGCAAGAAGCCGAGTACGAAGATCACGCCACCCGTCGCGACTACCTTTGGAATACCCTGGGCACCGCCGTATGGGGCATGGCGTTTCCGTTGCTCACCATCGTGTCCACACAGCTCGTGGGCGCCGAGGAGGCTGGCAAATTCTCCATCGCCTTTGTCACCGGCACGCTCATCATGATCGCGTGCAACTACGGCGTGCGCAATTTCCAGGTCTCGGACATCGACGAAAAGACGTCCTTTGCCTCTTACCAGCTCAACCGCTGGATCTGCGGAGCGCTCGCGCTGGCATGCGGCCTGGTATACAGCAGCGCCCGCGGCTACGATGCGCAGATGGCCACAATCGGCCTGGGCGTCTACCTGTATAAGGTGATCGACGGCATTGCCGACGTGTACGAGGGCCGCCTGCAGCAGGCCGACAAACTCTACCTGGCCGGCATGAGCCAAACGCTACGATCCGTCGGCGTCATCGCGGTCTTTAGCGTGGTACTGTTCCTCACGCGCAGCATGCCCATCGCCGCCATGGCCATGGGTGTTACCGCGATCGCCTCGCTCGTTCTGGTCACCGCGCCGCTCGCCCTGCTCGAAACCGAAAAATCGCGCCGCGTGAGCCTGCGCGAGGTCGGTCACCTGTTTATCCAGTGCGCCCCGCTTTTTGGCGCGCTGTTCCTGTTCAACCTTATCGAGAGCATGCCCAAGTTCGTGATGGAAGGCACGCTGGCCTACAAGTATCAGCTGTACTTTAATGCCCTGTTCTTTCCGGCGCAGGCTATTTTGTTGAGCATTGGATTTATCTATAAACCGCAGCTCCTGCGTTTGTCGAGCATTTGGGCTAATCCTCGCAAGCGTCGTCGCTTTGACCTGATTATTGTTGCCGTTATGGCACTGATCGTGGTCATCACCAGCGTGTGCGCCGCATTTATGGCAGGTCCCGGTATTCCCCTCATGAGCTTCATGTACGGCCTCAATTTTGAGCGCTACCGCACGCTGGCACTGCTGATGGTTGTCGCCGGCGGCGTCACCGCGGCCATCGACTTTCTCTACGCCATCATCACGGTGCTGCGCCATGCCGGCGACGTCACCAAAATCTACCTGATCTGCTTCGCCGTAAGCGTAGTGCTGCCGGTGATCCTGATCAACCTGCTGGGTCTGATGGGCGCCGTGGTGAGCTACCTAGCCATCATGGCCCTACTCCTGGTGCTGCTGATTATCGAATACGCCCACATCCGCCAACGCATCGAGCGCGACCGCAACCCGTACGGCGCCTAATTGGCGCAATGGGGGGTCTCGTTGCGGACGATTTGCGACACGCAAAACTAAGTGAGTAGACTTTTGCCGAATCCCTGACCACACCGGCAAAACACAAGTCAGTGACCTGCGGTTTTGTTGAGGCAAATTTGCCGGCTGCTCGGCATTTCCAAAAAAGTCTACTCACTTAGCCAGCGGGCAGCCAAAAAAGAACCGTCGCAACGTCGTTTGACTCCGTTGCGACGGTTTTTCGAGCATTTTCGCACTGCCGAGGACGCAGACGTTCCTCATTTCTCGCGCTTACCGAGCAAGAAGGCGCTATTCTCCGAAAGTAGTCAAAAAAGCTCCGTCCCAAATTAGCTACCCTTTGCACCGATTATTCGCCTGGGTTGATATTCGCGTAGAACTCCGCGCCATCATCCAGGCGCAGGATCCCGACGCGGCCGAACTCGGAGCCGGTGGCGGCGGCGCAGTCGATATCGATACGATCGGGCACGCCGGCGGTATCCTCGCCACCCAGGCGCACAATCTGCCCGCGGCCCGACTCCTCATCAAGCCCCGCCAGGCCGCCAACCTCGCAATAGCGCCCAAGCGACACCGTGGGCGTGTGGCCGCTCACCACGACCGGACCCTCGCCCTCGGCAGAAAGCAGTCCCGTCGGCGCATCCCAATAGCCGTGACGAATCCACAGCAGGTCATCGGACGACTGCACCGCGAGCATCTGCTGCAGCAGCTCGCGATCGGCACCCACCGCTCCGACGCCATCGGCACAATCGACGCCATGCTCAAGTAAAAACGCGCGCGCCGCCTTCATCTCGATTCCAGCATGTACCAGCAGATACGGGCGCTCCTCGGTCTCGACCACCGCGTAGAGCGGCAGCGCGGCCATCCATCGCACGAGCTCCTCGTATGCCTCAAATTCCATGTCGTTGAGCTGCTCGCGCGTCGTCCAGCCACCGTTGATATCCCAGGTCTCGGCATCGAGCGGATCCTGGCCAATGATGGCATCGAGCATGATCTGCTCGTGATTGCCCTTGAGAACGCGGGCGTTAGGCAGCGAGCGCACGAGCTTAATAACGCCGACCGGATCGGGCCCGCGATCAATCATGTCGCCCAGCACGTACAGCGTGTCGTCGGACGTCAACGAGATCTTAGACAGGGCCTCGTCAAGCGCATGCACGTGTCCGTGAGCATCAGATGTCACATAGATCGCCATGGAACGCCTTTCCCTACCTTGCGACCGAAGCCCGGAACCGCAACTAAAACTTCAAGTTGAACTTAAACGTTACCCATTGTACTCCGTTGCAATAAAGCTGGAAAGGGTTTCCGAGCAGAGGCAAAGACGGCAGCCGTCTATGACGATATCGCGCACGCCCGCAATCCAACCCCATAAACCCACCATCTTTGGGTACAAATAACCGCAGACAACTAACCGTGCCACGCCAACCACCCAGGAGCGGACACCATCCATGAACCAGATCCTTCTCTTTATCGGCCTCGTTATTATTCTGTGCCTGACCATCAAGCCCGTCGGCAAAAAACTCCCCTTCCCCACCCTGCTCATCTTTATCGCACTCGGCATGCTGTTGGGCGTCAACGGCCCGGCTCACATCGACTTTAGCGACTACGCGCTCACCGAAACCGTCTGCAGCACGGCGCTGCTGTTCATCATGTTCTACGGCGGTTTTAACACCAACATCGACCGTGCCAAACCCGTCGCCGCGCCTGCGGTGCTGCTGAGCACGCTCGGCGTCGTCATCACTGCCGGCATTACCGGCGTGTTCGCGCACTTTGTACTGGGCTTCGACTGGATCGGCGGCCTGCTGCTGGGATCGGTCGTGGCGTCCACCGACGCGGCCAGCGTCTTTAGCGTGCTGCGCGAGCACAGCCTTTCGCTGAGGGGCGGCACCGACTCGCTGCTCGAGGTCGAATCGGGCTCCAACGACCCCGTCGCTTACATGCTCACCGCCGTGCTCGCCACACTCGCGGCCGGCGGCGACATTAACATCCCCGTGCTGCTGGCCAAGCAGATCATCCTAGGCGTGGGGTTGGGTCTTGCCATCGGCTGGGCATCCAGCCGCCTGATAGAGCGCGCACGCGCAACGGCCGAGGGCGCGCAGACCATCTTCTTGTTCGCGGTGGCCATCGTGGCCTACGCGCTGCCGAGCTACCTGGGCGGCAATGGCTTTTTGGCCGTGTACCTGGCCGGTATTGTGCTGGGAGCCAGCGACATTACCGGCAAGGTCGAGATGGCGCACTTCTTCGATACCCTCACCGAAATGGCCGAGATGACCATCTTCTTCTTGCTGGGCCTGCTCGTGACGCCCGCACGCCTGCCGCAAATGCTGCTACCGGGTCTGGCGCTCATGGCGTTTATGCTCTTCGTGAGCCGCCCCATCGCCGTTGGCGTGCTGCTGGCGCCCTTTAAGACGAACCCTCGCCAGGTAGCGCTCATAAGCTGGGCGGGTCTGCGCGGCGCGGCTTCGGTCGTATTTAGCCTCTTTGCCGTGGTGACCGGTATTCCCGGCGGTCACGACCTATTTGACCTGGTGTTTGTGATTGCCGTATCGAGCATTGTGGTGCAGGGTTCGCTACTGCCGGCGGTGGCGAAGAAACTCGATATGATCGATGCGGCCGGCGACGTGCGCCGCACCTTTAACGACTACCACGACGAGGACGGCATGTCGTTTGTAAAGCTCAAGGTGGGCGCTGGCCATCCGTTTGCCGGTCGCTCGCTTGCGGATATTGGCAGTGCGACGGACATGCTCGTGGTCCTGGTGCTGCGTGACGGCGCACACCCCGTGCTGCCCAACGGCGACACCGTAATTGAAGAAGGCGACCTTCTGGTTATGGCCGCGCCAACGTTTGAAGAACGTGCCGAGGTTACGCTGCGCGAGGTCACCGTGACGCCCCACGGTCGCCTGGCCGGTCAGCGCCTGCGCGACGTGCCGCAGGGCAAGCACCCGTTTATCGTGGTGATGCTCAAGCGCGAAGGCCAAACGATCATCCCCGACGGCAACACCCAAGTCCACGCCGGCGACGAAGCTGTCATCGCCACACTGGCGTCGTAGTGACCAGGGGTTAGCTAATTTGCGACGAAGAAATCAAGCGCCTAGAGAACCTCATGCCTTCGCTCGCAGATTTGGATTTGCCCGAGAAGTAAAGCACCCCTCCCCCATGTAACCATCCTGTAAATCATAGCGGCGCACTCGAGTTTTACCGTGATGCGGTCGCGCCTGACGCTGCACTGTGCTAAAGTATCCCGAACGTTCAAACGACTACGAGGGGAACTAGAAGATGGCACGTGTGCACAACTTCTCAGCTGGCCCGGCCGCGCTGCCTACCAGCGTGCTCGCCGAGATCGCCGACGAGATGATGGACTACCACGGTTGCGGCATGTCCGTGCTCGAGATGAGCCATCGATCTAGCATGTACCAGCAGATCATCGACGACGCCGAGGCAACCCTGCGCCGCCTGCTGAGCATCCCCGATAACTACCGTGTTCTGTTTTTGCAGGGCGGCGCCACGCTGCAGTTTGCGGGCATCCCGATGAACCTCATGCGCCGCGGCCGCGCCGGCTACGTCGTGACCGGCAACTTCGCCAACAAGGCGTACAAGGAAGCCGCCAAGTACGGCGAGGCCGTGCTGCTCGCGAGCTCCGAGGACGCCAATTTCGACCGCATTCCCGCCATGGCCGACATCAACGCGCGCATTGCCGCCGAGGCCGCGGGCGGCGGGCTCGACTACGTCTACATCTGCCAGAACAACACCATCTTTGGCACCATGTACCACGAGCTGCCTAACTTCGGCGACGTACCGCTGGTCGCCGATGTCTCGAGCTGCTTTTTGTCGCAGCCGCTCGACGTCGAGCGCTACGGACTCATCTACGCCGGCGCTCAGAAAAACGCCGGCGCCGCGGGCGTCACCGTGGTTATCGTGCGCGACGACCTGATCGCCGACGGTCCAGCCTTTGCGCAGACGCCGCAGTACATGGACCTTAAGACCCAGGCCGCCAAGGGCTCCATGCTCAACACGCCCAACACCTTTGGTATCTACGTGTGCGGCAAGGTGTTCCGTTGGGTTGAGCAGACCGGCGGACTTGCCGCCATGGCCGAGCGCAACTGGGCCAAAGCCAACCTGCTCTATGACTTGCTCGAGCAAAGCGAACTGTTCCATGGCACCACGCAGGCCGACAGCCGCTCCATCGCCAACGTCACGTTCCGCACCGGCGATGCCGACCTCGACGCCGCCTTTGTCGCAGGCGCGGCCGAGCACCAGATTCAAAACGTCAAGGGCCATCGCCTGGTGGGCGGCATGCGCGCCAGCGTGTACAACGCCGTCACCATGGAAGACGTGCAGGCGTTGGCCTCGTACATGAAGGACTTCGAAGCGCAGCATAGTTTGAGCCCGCGATCTAACTAGCCCGCAACGCGCGGGCCGACCAGCCACTTCAAACCACCCTGCTTAGATCAAAACCTGCTAAGGAGTTTTTCCATGCGTAAGATTAAGACCATCGACGACATCACTAAAGACGGCAAAGTCGAGTTTGGCGAGGGCTACGAGTTTGTGGGCACCGCCGAGGAGGCCGACGCCATCCTGATGCGCTCGACCGACCTGCACGGCTACGAGCTGCCTGAGGGCATCCGCGCTATCGCCCGCTGCGGCGCCGGCGTCAACAACATTCCCGTCGAGGAATATGCCAAGAAGGGCGTCGTCGTCTTTAACTCCCCCGGCGCCAACAGCAATGCCGTCAAGGAGCTTGTCCTGGGCATGCTGGTGCTCTCGAGCCGCGGCGTGGTGCAATCGATGAACTGGGTGCGTGACAACGCCGACGACCCCGAGATTCAGGTCGATGCCGAAAAGGCCAAGAAGGCCTTTGTGGGCCGCGAGCTCAAGGGCAAGCGCATCGGCGTCATCGGCCTGGGCAACGTGGGCTCCAAGGTCGCCAACGCCTGTGTCGATCTGGGCATGGACGTCTACGGCTACGACCCGTTCATTTCCGTCGAGCACGCATGGGTGCTGAGTCGCGAGGTGCAGCGCGTGGGCACGCTCGAGGACCTCTGCCGCGGCTGCGACTACCTCACCGTGCACGTGCCCAGCAAGGCCGATACCATCGGCATGATCAGCACCGAGCAGATTAACCTGCTGGCGCCCGACGCCGTGCTCATCAACTACGCGCGCGAAACCATCATTGACGAGGACGCCGTCGACGCTGCCCTGCGCGAGGGCAAGCTCAGCTGGTTTAGCTGCGACTTTGCCACGCCCAAGACCGTCAAGATGCCCAACACGTTTATCACCACGCATTCGGGCGCCGGCACCGGCGAGGCCGAGGCCAACTGCGCCGACATGGCCATCAGCGAGCTCAAGGATTACCTGGAAAACGGCAACATCGCGCACAGCGTCAACTACCCCGCCTGCAGCATGGGCAAGGCGCGCGCCGCAAGCCGCATTGCCTGCCTGCATGCCAACGTGCCCAACATGATCGGCCAGATCACGGCCATTCTCGCCAAGGACAACGCCAACGTGCAGCGCATGACCAACGAGTCCGCTGGCGAGAACGCCTACACCATGTTCGACACCGATGAGCACCTGGACGGCAGCACGATCGAGGCACTTAAGCAAATTCCGTCGATGTATCGTGTGCGCGTGATTAAATAGCGCCGGCGCCAATCCTGCCAGACAGACCACGAAGCCCCCCGTTTTCACGAAACGGGGGGCGAATTTCGTGCTCCCGGCGACTTGAAAAGTGCTACCCAGAACAAGTTGTTTCGGATAATCGACAGTGAGGCCCTAGTCGCTAAGCACAACTGCTTTTACAAACAGCTTTATCAGGGGTTTTAGTAGGTAAAAAGCGATCTCTATATGCCAAATTGAAGTTGACTGTCCATTTTCCGAAATAACTTGTTCTGGGTAGCACTTTTTAAGCCAATTCCAAGAAACAATTGAAGCCTTTTCGCGACCAAAACCCTAGCTCACGCGACCGTTTTCCACCTGCACGGCTACATTCCCGCCCAATCGATAAAAATCTCCTCACGAAGCCGCCGTTCGAGCACCTGCTGCCGCGGCGTCTTGTCTTTCAACGGCATATCGAGATAGGACATGATGAGTTCCATCACTACGCGGAAGGCATCGGAGTCGACTAGCTGACCATAGGTCATCAGAACGACGGGATATCCCATCGTTTGCAAGGCCGTCGTTCGATCGGAGTCAGAGATCTTGGATTCTATGGATCCGTGTATGGCTTTACCCTGGCATTCAACAAGGCACTCTCGGCTGCCGTCCTTATTTGCCAGCAGGATATCGGCGTAGCGCCTATCAAGCCCCGAAATCAGGCGGGCGCTGCGCGTCATGCGAATCTCGACATTATTGGTAAGGCGCAGCCCTTCGCCGCCGCGCAACCTCGTAAGGCCAAACAGCATCGATGCCTGGACCTCGAGCGGCGATGCCGCCACCCCCGGAATGCATTTTGCGGCACGTGTGAACGATTTAGCACCACGGAGCCCCTGGATCTTATTGGCGAACTTCGTAAGTTCAGTGAGCTCGATCAAGGGCGGTCGTTTCCACAAGTCCGTTGGATTCCCCGAGGCATCCTTTACGTTTTCCCAGCCCGACCGTGCGTCACCCCACCGGCCCCCGTATGCCTGCTCAAGTGCCGACTTTACCTGAGGCGCAATCTTGCACACGGCAAAGGTGCCGCACATCTCATACATGCACATGATCAGACGCTCGTTTGAGACCGAGGAAGCCAGGGTCAGCAGGGTAAAGAGCGGGGACGCGACATCGAGGCCAAACTCTGTCTGTCGCACGGAGCCAAACGGCCTCTCCCCGTTCCAAACATGCCTGACAATGCGATCGCCCTTACGTCCGCAGCTGCCCTGTGCCAACACGTGTAACGGGGTGCCCAGGAAATGCTTGACCAGCGGGTGCTCACAAAGGCGTTCCCTGCGCGGATCGTCCGCAGAATCGGGCAGGTCCGGCATTATTGCCAAAACCTGTGGAGGTATCCGGTGATACCGAAAGGCAGATATGTCGCACAGCATGTCGTCCATGAAGGGTACGTACCCGCTGCGTCGCTTGTGAACCCGCTCGGACGGCAAACGCGCTGGCTCGGCCTGCGAACGGTAAATACTGCCACGCCCACGTCGCGGATCTCTCAGGAGGCTTACAATCGGTTTGGAAAGCAAACTGATTGTGAGGTTGCATATGGTTGATGAGGACTTTGCCTGGCGGCTTGCGCAGGAGCTTGTGCGGATCGACAGCTCAGACCCGGGCGCGTATGAGGATGAAATTGAGCGCTTCATTAAGAGGCTCATTGAGCAGCAGCTGGCACAACTTGATAGTTCTGCGCTCGATGCCGTGCAGATTGAGGAGCTCGAAGTGCTGCCCGGGCGCCGCAACCTTAAAGTCACCGTGCCGGGCCAAAGCGACGAGCCGCGGCTGATCTATATCTGCCACATGGATACCGTCACCTTGGGCGATGGCTGGGACGCAGACATCGCACCGCTTGGGGCGGTTGTGCGCGACGATAAACTCTATGGCCGCGGTGCCTGCGATATGAAGGGTGGCCTGGCCTGCGCTATTGCCGCACTGATCCATACGCTCGAGCGCGTGGCGGCGGATGGCGCGTTGCCCCGCCGCGGCTTTTCGCTCATCTGCTCGGTCGACGAGGAAGACTTTATGCGCGGCTCAGAGGCCGCGATCGATGCCGGCTGGGTCGGCTCGCGTGAATGGGTGCTGGACACCGAACCCACCGACGGACAGATTCAGGTGGCGCACAAGGGGCGCACGTGGTTCGAGATTGAAATGGCTGGCGTAACGGCGCATGCGAGCCAGCCGTGGAAGGGCGCGGATGCCGTCGCCGCCATGGCCGAGGTCGTGTGTTCGCTCCGTCGCGTGTTTGTGGCGCTGCCCGCGCACGATGAGCTGGGGTCTTCGACCATCACGTTTGGCCAAATCGAGGGCGGATATCGCCCCTATGTCGTGCCCGACCGCGCCAAAGTCTGGGTCGACATGCGTCTGACCCCGCCGACCGATACGGCCGCCGCGACGCGCATGGTAGAGCAGGCCATCGCCGTCGCCGAAGCCGCCGTTCCCGGTTGCCATGGCAGCTACACCGTGACGGGCGACCGCCCCGCCATCGAGCGCGACCCGAACTCTCCCCTTCTAGCAGCGCTCAAGCGTGCCGCCGATGACGTGACGGACGCGGACACGACCGTCGGCTTCTTTACCGGCTACACCGACACCGCCGTCATTGCCGGCAAGACAGGCAACCGCAATTGCATGAGCTACGGTCCCGGGTCGCTCGCGCTCGCACACAAGCCCAACGAATATGTGCCCCATGCCGATATCGTTCGTTGTCAGCAGGTGCTAATCGCGCTCGCCGATAACGTGCTCTGGGACGCGAGCGGCCAAGTTGGGGCATAATAAGCCGCGAACAAACCGACTCGTGCGTTAGGACCGCCCATGAAAGCACTTCCGTTTCCCTGCATCCGCCCGGCTCAGGACCGCGTACTCGAGGCGCTGCCTGCAATGGGCAGCATCCTGAGCGGCAACGATGCTCTGCGCGGAGCCCTTGCCGATGGCCTGATGCTCAAGGACCCGGGTGCGGCGTATTACGTGTACGAATGCTCGGGCGAGCCGGGACGCGTGACGGGTGTCGTGGCGATCTGCCCGACGAGTGTACTTGCGGACGGCAAGGGCGATGCCAGCGCCGACGTGGCCGCCGCCGCGCGCGCGATCGCCGAGCTCAAGGTGCAGCCGCGCCCCGTGTCGCTCGCCTACGAGGCCTCGCCCGTCATGGATATCATCCTGGGCGCCGCCAAAGAGGGTGCGTCGCTCTACGCCGTCACCGACCCCGCGGGCATTACGCACCGCGCGTGGGAGGTCAAGCGCGAGGACGCCGTCGGGGCCATCCGCGCTATGCTCGACCAAGCACCGGAGCCGGCACTGACCGACGACCCCGCCTACGCCGCCGCTCTGACCGGGGCGTCGCAGCTGCTGGCCGATGAGGCCCGTGCCGCCGGAACGTACACCGGCAAGGAGCCGTTCAACTTTACCGTTGCCGTGCTCTTCCCCGCCGCGCAGGTCAGCGGCGCCGCGCCGCAAGTTCCGACAGGTCTGCTCACGCACCAGGTCGCGCGGTTCTAGCAAGACCAGACCGCCCAGCACAAAAATCGGCAGCTCAACAAACAGGGGGCGGAGATGCAGCAGGTACATGCATCTCCGCCCCTTTTGCGTCGAGAAGTAAGTCGGCGACCCGCACCGCCACGCCCAAACTACCCGCGCTGCGGACCCGCGGCAGCCACGAGCGGCTCAAGCCCCAGCTCGCGCGCGTAGTCTTCCTGCGTAAAGATCTCAACCAGTTCAAACGTATCCGTCGCATCATCAAACGCAAAGTGCAGCACCGAGCAGTTGCCCGGCACACGGTCGCGCTCGTCTGCCGCCGCGCCCTTCACGTGGTCCAAAAACTCCTTGATAGCTGAGCCATGACTTACCGCGAGCACGCACGTATGGTCCGGACGCTGCATAAGATCGGTCAGCGTCGCCACCATGCGCGTGCGCACCTGGATCTGGCCCTCGCCGCCAAACTGCCGATAGAAGTCGCGCCACGGGCGCTCGGGCATAAGCATCACGCGCTCGGCCTCAAAGTCGCCAAAGAACCACTCACGCAGGCCGTCCAGGCGCTCGTACGCCAAGCCCGGCCACAAGTTGGCGATAGTCTGCTCGGTGCGATGAAGCGTAGAGGTGTAGGCATGATCGGGCTCAATGCCGCGCGCACGTAAAAACATGCCGGCGCGCGCCGCCTGGTCGCAACCCAACTGCGTAAGCGGCGAGTCACTCCACCCCTGAATGATACGCTTAAGGTTGAATATCGTCTGTCCATGACGGACCAGATACAGATCTTTATTCATAGGGGTCCTTTCGTTCGTTACCAACCCAAGAGCGAAAACGCCCCGTCGCAATAGCCAAAATGAAGCACGGCACCGTTGTCGGGTAGCTCTCCCCCGCCAGTCACATACTCAAGAAACTCCTGGCAGGCTGAGCCGTGGGAAACCGCCAGCACGCAGTCGTGCTGCGGCCGGGCCATAATACGGGACAGCGCCGCGACCATGCGCGACTGAAGCTGCACTTCCGACTCGCCGCCAAAGGCCACCGGATAATCGCCCCAGGGCTGCGGCGGCATCTCGCGATTTGATGTGCCCTCCAGCGAGCCAAAATGCCACTCACGCAGGTCATCGACCAGCTCAATGGAACGGCCCTCGCCAACGATAAGCTCGGCCGTATGCCGCGCCCGGCCCAACGGCGAGGAATACACATGATCAAAGGCCACGCCACGCGCCGCAAACGCCGTACGCGCCGTCAGCGCCTGCTCGCGCCCGCGCGCCGTAAGCGGCGAATCGTGCCAGCCCTGCAAAATGCTCTGCACATTGAGCTCAGTCTGCCCATGCCGCACCAAATACAGATCTGCCACACGCCCTCCCCTCGTACCACCACAAAGGGGACAGGCACCTTTGTGGTGGTTTACCGTCTGATCACGCCGCGGTGACGCTCAGCTACACCAGCACGTCGGCGAGCGAACGCTTGGGTACGTGGTGCACCTGTGCCTCGTCGCGCCAATAATTGATGGAGCCATCGGGGTTGGAATCGATCGCATCGATCACCTGTATCTCGGCCGGAACGCCAAAGGCCATGATCAGCTTGAGCTCATACTTGTCGTTATCGAGCCCCATGGCATCGATCGCATGGGGCGTAAAGGCCTTGAACATGCAGGCTGCCACCTCGGGCGTAGCGCTGCGGGCGGCGAGCATCATCGTCTGCGCGGCAATGCCCGTGTCGACCTCGGTAATGGGAGCGGCAGGCTTGCCCGGAACGGCGCGCTCAGCCAGAATCGCGATGTAGCCGGTCGGGCGCTCGCCCTCGGCAGGACCCGGCCAATCCTTAAGTGCGCCGGCCCATGCGAGCTCGTCAAATACACGCGCGCAATCCTCGGCACCGCTCACCACGTGAAAACGCAGACGCTGAGCATTGGCGCCGCAGGGAGCCAGGTGCGCCAGTTCCGCCAGCTCGAGCAAAAACTCGCGCGGCACGCGCATAGACTCGTCAAAGCGACGGCACGTACGGGCACGACGGACCAGCGCATCAAACGCTTCCAGACCGAGCTTTTCGCAACCTTGCTTTGCCATCGATTCGACACTCGACGGTGCCTCGGGAACTGCTTCGTTCATAGGGACCCCCAATACAAGCCAATTGTCCTTAGGAAAATCTAACCTAAAACGTAGGCAATAACGAACAGGGCTGCAATGTTCTACACCTGTTGAATAGAAAACCGCGACGTGGGGAACAACGGAAACAATTCGGGACCTTTGGGTTACGTTTCGCCCTCCCCGACCCATACGCCAGCGCCTTTAAGCGATACTGGTTGTAACGATCAAGGCTTACGCCGCACGGAAAGGAGACGTTATGGGTATCTTTAGGAACAATGACCAAAAATCGAGCCAGTTTGGATTTGACGAGAAAAGTATGGCGGGCAAAGCCGTCAAGGCCGTGCGCTGGATCTACGCCATCACGGGCGTCGTGGCGCTCATTGCTGGCATCGCGCTGCTTTTTGCACCCGCCAAGTCCCTCGTCTTTTTGACGACCGTCCTGGGTTTTTACTTTGTAATCACCGCTGCCATCAGGCTGTTCACTGCCATTTTTGAGCCGCTGCTGCCCACTGGCTGGCGCGTGACGAGCATCATCTCCAACCTACTCATTATCCTGGGCGGCGTCATAATCCTGCGCAACCAGGCCTTCTCGACCGCGACACTCACCACGATGGTGGTTATCGTGGCCGGCTTTGGCTGGATTGTCGAAGGTGTCATGTCCATTCTGGAGTCCGAGCTTTCGTCCAACCGCGCCCTTGCCATCCTGAGCGGTGCACTCTCCATCATCGCCGGCATGTTCGTGTTTATCTATCCGCTGTGGTCGGCCAAGATGCTTGTCATCTTTAGTGGCGCCGCGCTGCTGGTGTTTGGCGTAACGCTCATTGTTCGCGCCATTCAATTTGGCAAACTGGTGCACTAGATGCCGCGAACGCTCTTTATTGATGCCGACGCCTGCCCGGTCACGCGCGAGTCGATTGACTGCGCGCGGCGGGCGGGCGTCGCCGTTGTTATCGCCGGCAACAGCACGCAAAACCTGGAACGACACATTCGCCGCGACGACCCGCGCGATGCCGAGCACGCGCGACGCGGCTTTTGGGTCACGACGCTCGACGTGAGCGTGGGCGCCGACAGCGCCGACTTTGCCATTGTCGAACGCCTGCAGGCGGGCGACGTGGTCGTGACGCAGGACATTGGCTTGGCGAGCATGGTGCTCGGGCGCGATGCCGCCGCCATCGGTGTGCGCGGGCGCGTGTACGACAAGGCGACTATCGATATGCAGCTGTTTATTCGCCACGAGGAAAAGAAGGTACGCCGCGCCGGCGGACGCACTCGCGGTCCGGCAGCATTTACCAGCGAAGACCGCGCCCGCTTTAAACGCAACCTCACCGAGTTGCTGCACTAACCAAGGTAGGTTTTTGGGACATGCCTAATAATCTACCTTTTTGTTTTGCCGATTGACGCGCATCCAACGCCCAGGTCATGGCGGTGGAATTTATGGCATGTCCTAGTTTTACGGCATGCCCCAAACATCCACTTAGAACCCAAAGGCGGAGAGGATGAGGCCCCAGCCAGCGCCGATGACGTACATCATGATCAGGAACACGGCATTTTCGCGGGCGCTGCGGTTGGTGCGGAACAGCACCAGATAACCCACGCCGGCGGAAATGAGCGTGCCGGCGAGCATCGGCGCCAGTTGCAGCGCGCCTTCCAGATACAGCTGTGTAATGACCACGCTCGCCGAGCAATTGGGAATCAGCCCGACAAGCGCCGAACCCAGGACAGCGAGTGTCTCGTTGCCGCGCAGGAACTGCTCGATCGCGGACTCGCCGAACGTCTCGAGCACGGCGACCAGAATCAGCGTCACCAGAAAAATGAATACCGAGACCTGCACGGTGTGCGAGATCGCACTGCGGATGATCGACAGGACAGGCGTCCCTTCGTGGGAGTGAGAGTGACCGTGACCATCATGGTGTTCATGTTCGCCCTCATGACCGTGATCGTGGCCATGTCCGTGTTCGTGCTCGTCCTCGTCTTCATCACAACCGCAATGGTCGCGCTCGCACAGCTCGTGGATGTGGTCGGCGCTCACGCCTGCCTCGGCCACCTCGTCGATGATGTCACCGCCGCTGTGGTCGTCGTGCGCGCAGTTCACGTGGGCCGGGTTGGCCGCGGTTCCCAGCACGGTACGGCGAATCGCCGCGTGCGCGCGGGCGTTACGGCGCAGGCCGCGAATGGCAGCGTCCACGATAAAACCCGTGACCAGTGCGATCAGCGCTTTCGAAGCCAAAAGCATCGCCATAGTCTGCACGGGAACCTGCTCGGCAAGCAACAGCGGCAGCATCTCATCGGAGGTCGAAAGGAACACCGCCACCAACGTGCCCAAGGTCACGACACGGCCGGCGTACAGCGTTGCTGCCATGGCCGAAAATCCGCACTGCGGCACCATGCCCAGCAGCGAGCCAACCACGGGACCCGCAGCGCCGGCGCGCTTGATAGCGCCGTTGACGCGGTCGCCCGCAACGTGCTCAAGTGTCTCGAGAGCAAGATACGTCACCAACAAAAACGGCACCAGCGACAGAGTGTCCTTGCCGGCGTCGAGCAGAATATCAATCAGTAAATCCATGACGGATGGAACCTTTCGTGTCTTTCGGCAGCATTGTAAAAGTCCTAGCGGTCAACTAGGGTATTGTAGTTGTCCCGGGCGCGGTGCCAATAGTTGCCTATGGTAAACTATCATCTCGCCATAACTCAGTAACCTCGAGCCGCACAACGCGGCCCGTCCAAGGAGTAGCATATGAACGTATCGCAAGCACTCGAATACGAGCGCCAGCCGTTTATCCCCATGTTTATCTACGGCGACCACGGCGCCATGGAGTCCGAGCGCCAGAAGGGCGAGGAGGCCCTCAAGGTGCTCGAGACCGAGTACTTTACCGCCGAGGGCGACCCCGGCTTCGACTTTGCCACCGTGCGCGACCTGGCCGACCGCAACCGCGACCTGTGCGACCAGATTGGCGAGGCGCGTCTGCGCAACGTGACGCCCGCGACGCTCTCGCGCGGCCTGTCCGATGCCGACACCTGCGCCGCCATCGGCAAGATGCAAAAGCGCACCGCCGCGTCCGTTATGCGCGAAATCCGCGGCGACCGCGACGCGCTCGGCGTGGCCTACGCCCGCAAGCCCATCCAGGGCACCGTGCTCGGTATCGACATCGAGACCACCGGCCGTGCACCCGAGCGCGGCTATATCATCAACGTGGGCTGGGAGATCATGGAGCTCACCAGCGACGCCGTCCCGCATGACGCCGAGGCACACTACTGCGGCCTGCCCGACATCTACCGCGGCGAAGATGTGCCGCTGTCGAATATCCACCACATTACCTGGGACGACATCGACGGCAAAACGCCCTTCCGCGAGAACAAGGAGCTGCAAAAGCAGCTGCTCAAGCTTATGAAGAAGTACCCGTACATGGCGCATAACGCCGCCTTTGAGGACAGCTGGTTCAAGATTCACCTGGACGGTTACGCCGAGGCACGCCGCGCGGGTAAGATCATCGTCATCGACTCGCGCCAGATCTGCCGCAGCCTGGACGCCGACGTGCGCTCGCTCCCCCGCGAGTCCGCCCCCGCCGCGCTCGAGAACTGGGCACGCCGTCGCGGCACCCTCGCGCCCGACGCCAACGAGCAGCATCTGGGTCTGGACGACACCGACCTCATGCTCCGCACGGTACAGGCCGAGTTCAACCTCAAGAACCTGTTTGCGAAATAACCGATCCATCTGCGGGAGCGCCTGCCAGGCACAGTGCAATCCGTCTGGAGGCACCGGCACGCAGTAAACTAGGGCGCAGTCTTATGGCTGCACCCTAGTTTGCATCAAAACGAGCAAATTCGCGTGCTTCACATAGTCGGCAGG
>CAUBMI010000043.1 GCA_958436995.1 uncultured Collinsella sp. | reverse complement strand
GGCACTTCGACATCATTGTCGCAGCCCCGACCCGCGGTCACGAGCGGGGGCTCCTGTCTTTTTAGCGCCCTCGGATTGGGTCATAGTGTCTGTCCGTCCTCTACCTGCGGCATCTCCATTGCTTGGCAGTTGGGTGGCAGTTGGGGACGTCCCCAATGACTGGGCCGGAAAAATTCTTAAAAAAGTTCTTGCCCTTCGCCCAATCGTCCGTATAATAAACTTCGTTGCTTGAGAGCACGCACCTATTCCTCGGTAGCTCAATGGTAGAGCACGCGGCTGTTAACCGCGCTGTTGTAGGTTCGAGTCCTACCCGGGGAGCCAGAATTTCTCAGCCCATTTCATAGGGCTTTTAAATTCCTCGGTAGCTCAATGGTAGAGCACGCGGCTGTTAACCGCGCTGTTGTAGGTTCGAGTCCTACCCGGGGAGCCAGGTTTTAAAACCCGTCGCTTATGCGGCGGGTTTTTTCATGCCGCGATCGCCTGTGGCGAACGTTACCGTATCAACATTTCGTGTCGAGGATGTAATCGTGAACCCCGCCGCCTTAACATGGCGCGGTCGTTGTAAAATGGTGGAATGATTGCTCCCACGACATGGTGCCGCGAGCACCAGAAAAGGAGATTCTTGTGTCTGAGACCATTAACGGCAGCCTGAGCGTCTCGAACGACGTTATTGCCGATATTGCCGGTTATGCCGCGATGACGTGCTACGGCGTCGTCGGTATGGCCGAACAGCTCCAGGGCGCCGAGAGCGTGCGCCTGCTTGCCGGCCAGCGCCTCCGCAAGGGCGTGCTTGTTTCCGCCGACGAGAACGGCCTCACGGTCGACCTTCACGTCGTGCTCGAGAACGGCGTCAACATGAAGTCCGTCTGCCACAATCTTTCGAGCTCCGTCGCCTTCACCCTGCAGGAGATCGCCCAGATCGATCCCGCCAGCCTTAAGATCGGCATTCACATCGACGCGCTCAAGAGCCGTCTGAACTAGCATCCTAATACGGAGATTTCACTACTCATGATTGCAAAGACCATTCGCACCTGTTTTCCGACCGCTGCGGCTGCCGTTTCCGAAAAGGCCGAGGAGATCAACAAGCTCAACGTCTTCCCCGTACCCGACGGCGACACCGGCACCAACATGTCGCTCACGCTCGCTTCGGTGACTAAGGAGCTTTCCGCCCTTCCCGCCGACGCCGACATGGAGGCCATTGCCGGCGCCATCACCCACGGCTCCCTGATGGGCGCCCGCGGCAACTCCGGCGTCATCACCTCGCAGATTCTGCGTGGTGTGGCCGAGGGCCTCGTCTCTGCCGATGAGCCCATTACGTCCGCCAATATCGCCTTCGCCTTCCGTCGTGCCGTCAAGGTCGCCTTCCAGGCCGTTCGTAAGCCCATCGAGGGCACGATCCTTACGGTGCTGCGTGACGTCTCGACCAAGGCAGACGAATGCGAGAAGAAGAAGTCCTCGGCCGAGGATGCGCTCGACGCCATCGTCGTCGAGGCCTACCAGTCCGTCGCCCGCACGCCCGACCTGCTGCCCGTTCTGAAGGAGAACGGCGTGGTCGACTCTGGTGCCTTTGGCTTTGCCATCTTCCTGGAGAACTTTGTTGCCGCCGCGCTTGGCCGCAGCACCGTGGTCGTGGATTTCTCCGCCACGTTCGATTCCGCTGGCTCTGCCCGCGACGCGGCCCTCGATCGCGTCGAGATCGAGGCCAACGACGATTGGGAGGGTTCGGAGTTCCGCTACTGCAACGAGTTCCTCTTTAAGGCCGACGCCCCGTTTGACGAGGACGAGTGCCTTAAGTTCCTGGGCTCCATGGGTGACTGCGAGCTGCTCGTGGGTGCCTACCCCGACTACAAGATCCACGTGCACTCCAACACCCCGAACTTGGTGCTTGAGCACATGCTGCAGCTTGGTCAGATCTACGAGGTCTTTATCCACAACATGGAGATGGAGGCCCACGACCGTACCGCTAAGATCCACGAGGACCAGGAGAAGGCCGCCGAGCCTGCGAAGGCCCTGGGCTTTGTTGCCGTTGCTGCCGGTTCCGGCGAGGCCGACATCCTCAAGTCCCTCGGCGTCGATGTGATCGTGTCGGGCGGTCAAACCATGAATCCCTCGACCGCCGACCTGCTGGGCGCCGTCGACCAGGTCAACGCGACCTCGGTCATCATCCTGCCCAACAACGGCAACATCCGCATGGCTGCCGAGGCCGCTGCTTCCGCCTGCACCGACAAGAAGGTCGCCGTCGTTCCCACCAAGACCGTTCCGCAGGCCTTCTCCGCGCTGTTCGCGGTCCTGCCCGATTCTGAGCTCGAGGACGCCGTTGCCGCCATGGTCGACGCTATCAGCGAGGTCCGCGATGGCGAGGTCACCCGCGCCGTGCGCGACTCCAGCGCCTCCGACGGCTCGCCGATTCACTCCGGTGACGTCATGGGTATCATTGCCGGTTCCATCGACGTGGTCGGCTCCGATGTGAAGCAGGTCACGCTCGACTGTATCAACCGCATGCAGGAGGAAGAGGAGGGCGACGCGCTGACGATTTTGGCCGGCGAGGAGCTGTCCGATGAGGCCTTCCAGGAGATCGTCGACGCCATCGAGGAGGCTCAGCCCGATCTGGAGATCGACGCCCATCGTGGCGAGCAGCCGCTCTATCCCGTGATCTTCTCGATCGAGTAGGCTCTGCCTATGTCCGAGCTGTGCTCCGTGCCGCGCGTCTCGGAGCGTTTTGCCCAGAGCAATGCGCTCGATGAGGATATCGCGCGACTCAAATATGTTTCGGGTAAACGTGAGGAGGCCCTTCGCCGTCTGGGAATTTGGACGGTGGGGGACCTCCTTCTCCATATTCCTCATCGCTACCTGGACTTCACTCGCTCGTGGTCCATCGAGATGGCGCCCATCGGTACCGTGTGTACCATCATCGCCACGGTCGATCGTATTGTCCAAAAGCGGCCCCGTCCGCGTATGCAGGTGACTGAGGTCTCGCTCGTGGACGAGACGGGCGTGCTGCAGGTTGCCTTTTTCCGTCAGCCTTGGATTGCCCAACAGCTTAAGCAGGGCGACCGCCTGGCCGTGATGGGCAAGGTCGAGTTTGCCTACGGTTTTAAGCAGATGGCCTCGCCCCACTTTGAAAAGCTCGAGGACGGGCGTGCCGCGGGTACCATTTTGCCGGTCCACTACGTGAGTGACGGCGTGAGTCAGGCATGGATGCGCCGTATCGTGAGCGGTGCGCTCGAAGTGGCTGCCAATCCGTTCGATCCCATTCCCGCGCCGCTGCGCGCAAAGCGGAAGCTCATGAGCAATGCCCGTGCGCTGCGCTCGATCCACTTTCCCTCGAGCATGGCCGAGCGCGACATCGCACGCCGGCGTCTTGCGTACGAGGAGTGTCTCTGCTTGCAGCTCGCACTGCGTCTGCGCAACGATGGCGGTATGGTCGACGTGGTGCCTTATGCGCATGCCGCGGGCGGGCACCTGGCGGCGCTCAAGGAGGCCCTGCCGTTTTCGCTGAGCGACGAGCAGGAGGCCGCGTTCCAAGACATCCTGCACGACATGTGCGATGGCGGTCGCGTGATGAACCGCCTACTGCTGGGCGACGTCGGTACCGGCAAGACGGCCGTCGCCGCTTGCGCGCTGGCCGTCGCGGCCGATTCGGGTACTCAGTCCTGCGTTATGGCGCCTACGGGCGTGCTGGCGCGCCAATATGCCGATAAGACCGGCCCTTTGCTCTCGCAGGCTGGCATGTCCTGGGCGCTCCTGACGGGTGCCACGCCGGTGGCCGAGCGCGAGCAGATCCATGCGCAGCTGGAATCGGGCGAGCTCGACGTGCTCTTTGGTACCCATGCGGTCCTTTCGGATGACGTGGCGTTTAAGCATCTGTCGCTTGTCGTCATCGACGAGCAGCACCGCTTTGGTGTGGGCCAGCGCAATGCCCTGCGTGCCAAGGGCCCGGGCGCCGACCTGCTCGTTATGACGGCCACGCCGATCCCGCGCACGTTGGCGCTCTCGGTCTATGGCGACCTGGATACGAGCATCATCCGCCATCGTCCCGTTCCGGGCGCCGGCGTGACGACGCGCGTCCTCACCGAGTCGAGTCGCGACCTAGCCTATGGCGCCATTCGCGAGGCGCACGAAAAGGGGCAGCAAGCCTACGTGATCTGTCCGCTCGTGGAGCCGAGCGATTCGGCCGATGAGCTCGAAGACGTGCCCGGCATCGCTCGCGACGACGAAGGCCGCGTGTCCGTGCCTGTGCCGTTGCACGACACGGCGACCGAGCTCGATCGCCTTCGTCTGGCGTTACCGGGGCTTACCATCGAGCGTCTTCATGGCCGCATGCCGGCGGGGGAGAAGGACCGCGTGATCGATGCCTTTAAGCGCGGCGAGATCGATGTGCTCGTCTCGACCACGGTGGTCGAGGTGGGCGTCGACGTGCCCAACGCCACCGTTATGGTTATCGAGAACGGCGAGCGCTTTGGTTTGGCGGCCTTGCACCAGCTGCGCGGGCGCGTAGGCCGCGGCAGCGTGTCGGGTACGTGCCTGGTCATGACTCACTCCAAGGGCAACGGCGGCGCGTCGGCGGCACAGGAACGCCTCCAGTCGCTCGAGAAGACCTCGGACGGCTTTACGCTCGCCCAGATGGACTTGCGTCTGCGCCACGAGGGTGAAATCCTGGGTTACCGCCAGCATGGCGGCGTGACCTTGCGCTTCGTTGACCTCGATGCCGACGAGGAATTGATCGAGTGGGCCCATTTGGACGCGGTCGAGCTCTTGCGGTATGCTTGCAACCTTGACTCCGTGGCGACGCGCCCCTTGCGCGATGCGGTCGCCATGCGGTATCGACACATCTTTAAGGAGGTCAGCGGAGGATGAGAATCATCGGCGGCGAATGGCGCGGTCGTAAGATCGAGGAGCCCCGTGGTCGCGATGTCACCCGCCCCACGACCGATCGCGTGCGCGAGGCGTGCGCATCTATGGTCATGTCGGCATTCGACTTCGATCTGGACGAGGTCCGCGTGCTGGATGCCTTTGGCGGCTCCGGTGCCTTGGGCATTGAGATGCTCTCGCGTGGTGCCCGCTCGCTCACCACGTTCGAGATCGATCGCAACGCTGCTCGTCTGATTACCAAGAATATCGAGTCGCTGTGCCGCGACCGTGCGCGTTGGCGTGTGGTGGGCGGCGACGTGCTGGCAAGCGCTTCGCGCGGCCGCGTGCCGGGCGGTCCCTTTGACCTGGTCCTGCTCGACCCGCCCTATGCTTATGGCGCCGAGCCGGTCGAGGAGCTGCTGCAGAACTTGACCCAGCAGGACTTGCTGGCGCAGGGTGCCTATGCGCTGTTCGAGCACGCTGCCGCCGATGCGGGTGCGCATCCGGCAGGTTTTGAGACCGTGCGCGAGAAGCGCTACGGAATAACCTCGGTCGACCTGCTTCGTTGGGTTGGTAACGGCGAGGATGATGGCAACGATAGCGACGCACCCACGGAGGATGCCCATGAGTGACACCATTAACCGCGTAATCGTCCCGGGCACCTTCGATCCCATCACGTTTGGCCACATCGACGTGATTCGCCGCGCCCGCCGCATTTTTCCCAGCGTGATCGTGGCCGTTGCCGAGTCGCAGGGAAAAAACGGCGTGGGCACCACGTTTATGCTCGACGAGCGCGTGGCGCTGGCCCGTGAGGCGCTCGGTGATATTGACGGCGTTGAGGTGCTACCCTTCACCGGCCTCTTGGTCGATTTTGCCCGCGAACAGGGGGCGGGGGCCGTGGTCAAGGGTCTGCGTGCCATGACCGACTTTGAGTACGAGTTGCAGCAGGCCGACCTCAACTACCGCCTGGATAACGAGCTGGAGTCCATCTTTGTCATGAGCGCGCCGCAGTACGGCTATATCTCGAGCTCGGTGGTTCGCCAGATTGCCTCGCTCGGTAGCGACGTCTCTAATTTTGTTCCGCCCAATGTGGTCAAGGCGCTCAAACATCGCTTTTCGTGACGTTTTTTAATGCCTGGTGGCATGTGGTAAACTAACTCGATGATATGTTACCTATGAAAGGAGACCGGATGCCGGGCGAGAATTTTCCTGGCGACAGGATCGTGAGTCTTGTCGACGAGCTCGAGGGGCTCATCGAAGAGGCTAAGACGCCGTTCGGCAAGAACGCCCAGATGAAGGTTATCGACGCCGACGTCTTCTTTAACATCCTCGACGAGATCCGCATGAGCTATCCCGAGGAATGGCAGAAGTCCCGCCGTATCCTCAAGGAGCGCGAGGAGCTTATGGCTTCCGCTGCCGCTCAGGCTGATTCCATCATCGCCGATGCTCAGCAGCAGGCCCTCACCATTGCCGGTGAGCAGGAGATTGTCCGCTTAGCTCAGCAGCAGGCCGACGACATTCGCGATCGTGCCCAGCAGTATGAGCGCGAGACGCGCTATGCCGCCGAGGATTACGCCGAGCAGGTCTTTACGCACCTCGAGGAGAACCTCAAGAGCCTGACCGGCACGGTGACCCGTTGCCGTCAGCAGCTCAACGAGGGTGCCGCCCAGCAGAATGGTCAGTGGTAATGGCTGAGTTCCCGAGCGTTACCGTCGATCTTTCCGAGCAGCTCGAGTTTCCCGGAGACTCGTACCCGCTGACCGGTAAGGTCGATGTTGCCACCTATACGGTGGGCGAGAAGGAGTACCAGCTGCAGAACGGCATTGACTACGATGTGGTCTTTACCAATGCCGGCACCGGTGTTCTGCTTACGGGCATGGTCCGCGCGCATGCAACCGGTGAGTGCGACCGTTGCCTGGAGCCCGCTTCGTTTGATATTGCCGGTGAGATCGAGGAATTCTATCTCTTTAACGAGCCCGAGGACCCCGAGGCCTACGAAGATGGCTACGAGCTGCTGGGCGAGGATCGCATCGTCGATCTGGGTGAGCCCATCAACGACGCGGTCGTCATGGATACGCCGTTCGTTGTCCTGTGCAAGCCAGATTGTCGCGGCCTATGCCCCACTTGCGGCATCAATCTCAACGTCGAGCAATGCGATTGCGCCGCTCAGGCAGAGGCCGAATGGGCCGCTGCCACGGAAAATCCATTTGCAGCATTGAAGAATCTCAAGCTTGACGAGTAAAACTGTGGTAGTATCGCTACTTGCGCGTAATCGCCACACTGGATAGTTCATAAGGAAGGTCACTATGCCCGTACCTAAACAAAAGCAGGGTCGTATCCGCACTCACACCCGCCGTTCCGCCAACATGAAGATCTCGGCTGCGGCTCAGTCCACGTGCCCCCGTTGCGGTGCTGTCAAGCTCCCGCACCACGTGTGCCCCAGCTGCGGTTTCTACAAGGACCGCGAGGTTATCGTTACCGAGTAACTGTATACTCTGGATGCGATGCCGTTCCAACTGGAACCACAATGGCCGGCTCAATGAGTCGGCCATTTTTGTATAAGGAGCATGTATATGAGTAACGTTCGCGTTTGTGTAGACGTTGTGGGCGGAGACGAGAAGCCTCAGGTTGTCCTCGACGGTATCGAGGCGGCGCTTGCGGCTGATCCCGATATCGAGGTCTTGGCCGTCGGTCCCGCAGAGATCGTGAACCCCTTTGCCGCGGCTCACGCTCGCGTTGAGGCCTTGGAGGCGCCCGATGTCATCGCCATGGATGACGATCCCATTCGAGCCGTGATGACCAAGCGCAAGTCCTCGATCGTACTTGCCTGCCGCGCTATCAAGAAGGGTAACGCGGATGCGTTCTTCTCTGCCGGCTCCACTGGCGCCATGACCGCTGCCGCTACCGCCTACGTGACGCCATTTAGGTATCAGGCCGAGGGCAAGAAGCAGCCGGTCCGTCCGTGCCTCACCAATGCACTGCCCAACCGCGCCGGCGGCCTGACGGTCCTGTGCGACATGGGCGCCAACCCCGATGTCGAGGTCGACGACATGGTGCGTTTTGCCCAGATGGGTAGCGCCTATGCGCGCGTCGTCCTGGGCATTGAGCATCCCCGCGTCGGTCTGCTTGCCAACGGCACCGAGGACGAGAAGGGCTCCAACTTCACCAAGTCGTGCTTCCCGGCCATGAAGGCCGCTGTTCCCGGTTTTGTGGGCAACTGCGAGGGCACCGATCTTACGTCGGGCAATTTTGACGTCGTGGTCGCCGACGGCATGTCGGGCAACATCGCACTCAAGGCCACCGAGGGCGCTGCCAAGTTTTTGCTGCAGGAGCTCAAGGGTGTCTTTATGTCTTCGCTCGGCACCAAGATTGCCGCGCTGCTCATAAAAAAGCAGATGCGCGAGATCAAGGCAAAGCTCTCGGGTGATGCTAAGGGTGGCGCGATTCTTTTGGGCCTGCGTGGCGTAGTGCTGATCGGCCATGGTGCCACCTCAGTCGAGGCCGTCAAAAACGGTACGCTCGCCGCGGCGGAGGCCGTGCGCGCCGGGCTTGTCGAGAACGTCGCCAACTCTATGGACGGCATCGTTTTGTAGGAGCGAGTTAGGGCGCTGTTATGTGCCTCGCGGCCTGCGTCGTGGGGTAGAATCAAAACCGTGTCTTGGCGCTGCGCTTGCGGCGCCAGCGCGTTGATGTTCACGCAATACGAGAGGAAGCGCTATGGACCGCTCCGAAATCTTCGATAAGATCGCCGAAGTTGCCGCCGATGTGCTGGGTGTCGACGTTGCTGAGATTAGCGACGAGACCACCTTCGACGATCTCGATGCCGATTCGCTCGAGCGTCTGCAGTTGGTGACGGCCATCGAGGACGAGTTCGACCTCGAGATCGATGACGAGACCCTGCTGTCGCTCAACTCTGTCGCCGACGCTGTCGACGCTATTGAAAACGCCAAGGAGGCCTAAGTCTTGGCTTTATCTCAACGACTCGCGCGCGCCCAGGAAATCCTGGGCCACGAGTTCAATAACAAGGTGCTGCTGCGCGCGGCGCTCACGCACCCCTCTGCCGTGGAAGGTCAGCCCGTCTCGGCGAGCTATGAGCGTCTTGAGTTTTTGGGCGATTCCATTTTGGGCGCCGTGGTTGCCCGTTCGCTCTTTGAATCCTATCCGGAGTTTGACGAGGGCAAGCTTACGCGCCTGAAGGTGTCCCTTGTCTCGGGTGCCACGCTGTCCGAGGTGTCGCATGAGCTGGGCATCGACGACATCATCATCTTTGGTGCCTCCGAGACCGGTACCGGCGCGCGCGGCCTGCACTCGGCGCTCGAGAACGTCTACGAGTCGCTCGTGGGCGCGCTGTATCTGGATGCTGGCTGGGATGCGGCGGCGGAGTTCATTCACCGTACGCTTAAGCCGCACCTGGCCTCCGAGCGTGCCGAGCACCCCGCGAACCCCAAGTCGTTCTTGCAGGAGTGCGTGCAGGCCGACGGCCACGAGCCTCCGGCGTACAAGCTCGTTGGCTCTGAGGGCCCGGCGCATGCACCGACCTTTACCGCCGTGGTTCTCATCGACGGTATTCGCCAGGGCCGCGGCACCGGTTCCTCCAAGAAGGAGGCCGAGGGAGCCGCTGCGCTCGAGGCGCTCGACCGCATGGGTTACACCACCAACGGCGTGATTCTCAACAAGAAGCCTGTTTAAGCGAGGAACCGTGTATCTCAAGTCCCTCACGCTCAAAGGGTTCAAGTCGTTTGCCGACCGCGCCCATATGACGTTTGAGCCGGGCCTAACCGTCATCGTCGGTCCCAACGGCTCGGGAAAATCGAACATCTCCGACTCGATTCTGTGGGTCCTGGGTGAGCAGAGCGCCAAGCAGCTGCGCGGCCAGGCCATGGAGGACGTCATCTTCTCGGGCTCGTCGGCGCGTAAGCCGGTGGGTGTCGCCGAGGTCACGCTGGTGCTCGATAACTCGGACCATATGCTGCCTGTCGACTTTGACGAGGTGGCTATCACCCGCCGCATGTACCGCTCGGGCGAAAGTGAGTACCTCATCAACTCGAGCCCGTGCCGTCTGATGGACATCCAGGACATCCTGCACGATTCGGGCCTGGGCAAGGATACGCATTCCATCATCAGCCAGGGTAAGCTCGATGCCATTTTGCAGAGCCGCCCCGAGGAGCGTCGTGCCCTCATTGAAGAGGCCGCCGGCATCTCCAAGCACAAGCGCCGCAAGGAGCGTGCGCTCAAAAAGATTAAATCGATGGACGAGCACCTGACCCGTGCCCGCGATATCAACAAGGAAATCGCCCGTCAGCTGCGACCGCTGGAGCGTCAGGTCGATCGCGCGCGCAAGTACAAAGAGCTGTCCTCGCGCGCGAACGAGCTTACGCAGATACTGGCCGTCGACGAGCTGCGTTCGCTGCAATCGCAGTGGAACGACCTGGAGAGCCGCTCTAAGGAGGGCGCCGCCGAGCTGGAGCTTGCGCAGTACCGTCTGGGTGAGAAAGAGCGCGAGCTCGAGAAGCTCCAGGTCATGCTCGAGGAAAAGGGCCTGTTCGTGGGCGATCTGGGCGAGCAGCGCCGCCATATGCAAGACGTGGTCGGTCGCATCAACTCCGACATGCGCCTGCTTGAGGAAAAGGGTCACAACATGGTGTCGCGCCTGTCCGACATGCGCGGCCAGATCTCGAGCTCCGAGCATCAGCGTCGTCGCGTGGTCGAGGAGCTCGAGGATGCGCGTGCCCAGCTTGAGGAAGTGACCGGTGCGCACATGCAGGCCCAGGACGACGTTGACGCCGCCGGTCCTGCCGCCGCCCAGCTCCACGAGCGTCGCGTGGCGCTTGATGCGCAGATTTCGCAGTTCATGCGCGAGCAGCGCGATGTGCAGCGTGTGGCCGATAACGCCGCGCTCGAGCTCGCCAAGGTGAAGGATTCGCTTTCCAATGCCGAGGTCGAGGACAACATGTATGCCTCGCGCCTGGAGCAGATTGATGAACAGCTCGAGGAGGTCACGGCATCGCTTGAGAGCCGCCGCGACCGTGCCGAGGAGCTTGAGAGCGCCTTTGAGGCGGCTCGTCAGGCCCAGAAGGATGCGCGCGAGGCCACCGAGACGGCACGCGCTGCCCTCAAGGACCTGCGTGCCCGCGAGGGCGAGGCGCGCAACAAGCTGTCCGAGGTTCGCTCGGAGCTTGCCAGCCAAAAGAAGCTCGATGCCCGCATGGCTGACAGCTCGCCGCTTGTGAGCCGCCTGATGGGCGCACTGGGCGATGATGTCTCGGGTCGTCTGGGCGACGTGCTCGAGGCGCCGCGTGAGCTTGAGGGCCTGGTTGAGCAGCTGCTCGCCGGCGATATCGATGCCCTGTTGTTCGATAACGCTGCCGCACTCGAGCGCGCCGGTCGCGCTGCCCTGGACCAGAAGAAGGCCTCGGGCGAGGCGCTGCTGATGGCGCGCGGCGTGAGCGGCTCTGCTGCCGCCGAGAGCGCTGCCGGTTCGCGTCTGGTCGATCGCCTGTCCGTGCGCGCCGGTTATGGTCCGGTTGTCGAGGCACTGCTCGGCGGCTATTACGTGGTCGATGACTTGGCTGCCGCACTGGCCGCGCCCGTCGTTGACGGTGTGACCTACGTGACGCCCGATGGCGCCCGCGTGAGCTGTGGTGGCCTGGTGCGCGTGGGGCTCGATGCCTGCGAGGCTTCGGGTGCCCTGGAGCGCAAACGTCGTATTCGTGAGCTGGAGGGCCTGGAGCCCGATCTGGCTGCCGTGTTTGAGCATGTGTCGGACCAAGTCGTTGAGGCCAACGTCGCCGTCGAGGAGGCCCGTGCCGCCGAGGGCGATGCCGCTGGCGAGATCGCCCGTCTTGAGGGCGAGCGCCGCTCGCTGCTCTCCGAGATCGGCCGCCTGGAGCAAAGCGCCAATAATGCCGAGGTCGAGCGCGTGCGCATCTCCAAGCGCCGTGAGCAGGCCGCTGAGGCCGTTCGTGCCGCTCGTCCACGCGTGGATGAACTTACTCGCTCGCGTGACGAAGCTCGTGCGCAGGCAAGCGACTTAGGTCTCCAGATTGCCGAGGCCAACGACGAGCTCGACCGCGTGCGCCGTGACGATTCCGAGGCTGCCGGTAAGCTCGCCGACGCTAAGGTGCGCCTGGCTCAGACGAGCGAGCGCCTGCGTTCGCTGAAGGGCCGCGTGCCCGATCTTGAGCATCGTCTGGAGGGTATCGACCGTCGTATCCGCGGGACGCGTCAGGCCTCGCGCTCGCTCGAGCTGCTGCGCCTTCGCGTCGATCCCATGCACGAGCGCTATTCTGCCTTGTTGGAGCGCGCCTCGGACTGGGCTGCGCGTCTGCGCGATCAGGCTTCGCTTGAGGAGGCGGACTCGGCTTCGCTTAAGAAGACCATCGAGGACGCGAAGACCGAGGTCGCCCGCGCCAAAGAGCGGGTCGATACCGCCACCGCCACGCAAAACGAGTTCAAGGTCGCGCGTGGCAAGCTCGAGGTGCAGGTCGAGGCTGCCATTAAGGCCATTACCGCCGATGGCACCACGGTGCTCGAGGAAGCGCTCATGCTGCCGGCGCCCACCGACCGCGACGCCGCCGAGCGCGAGCTCAACCAGCTTGTGCGCCAGATCAACAACCTGGGTCCTGTGAACCAAGTCGCCATGGAGGAGTACGAGCAGCTCAAGCGTCGTGCCGATTACATCGAGGAGCAGCTGGCCGATCTGGAGAGCGCGCGCAAGGCGCTCACCAAGATCACCGTGGCCATCGACCGCAAGATGCGTAAAGCCTTCCTGGTGACGTTTGAGAAGGTTGATGCGAATTTCCGCGAGATCTTCGCCATGCTCTTTCCGGGCGGTCAGGCTCACCTTGAGATGACCGATCCCGAGCATCCGGCCGAGACGGGCATTGAGGTCGTGGCGCAGCCGCGCGGCAAGCGCATCACCAAGATGATGCTCATGTCGGGTGGCGAGAAGAGCCTGACGGCGCTCGCCCTGCTCTTTGCCGTGTACCGTACGCGCACGGTGCCGTTCTATGTGCTGGACGAGGTCGAGGCGGCGCTCGACGACGCCAACCTGTCTAAGCTCATCGGCGCCCTCGATGTGCTGCGTTCCGATACGCAGCTCTTGGTAATCTCGCATCAGCGCCGTACTATGGAGGATGCTGACGTTCTCTACGGCGTTTCGATGCAAGCCGACGGCGTCAGTCGCGTCGTCTCGCAAAAACTCGATCGCGAAACCGGAAAGGTCGTGAATGCATAATGGGATTCTTTGACGCACTCTCGCGCGGACTTGAGCGCAGCCGCGAGGCCCTTAACGAGGTCTTCTACTTTGGCGGCGAGGTCGACGAGGATTTTTGGGAGGACCTTGAGGACACCCTCGTCATGGGTGACATGGGCGCCGAAGTCGCCATTCAGGTCTCCGATGACCTGCGCGACGCCGCCGCTAAGAAGAACCTCAAGACCGCCCCGCAGCTTCGCCGCGCCCTGGCCGAGCAGCTCGAGGGCCATTTTGTGCCTGTTGAGCGCGATCCGTTTTCCGATACGCCGAGCTGCGTACTGTTTGTCGGTATTAACGGTGCCGGCAAGACCACCACGGTCGGCAAGATTGCGAGCGCCATGGCCGCCCGCGGCAAGAACGTGGTGATCGGTTCGGCCGACACCTTCCGCGCCGCCGCCATCGAGCAGCTCGATGTGTGGGGCCAGCGTGCCGGCGTGCCCGTCATCAAGCGTGACCGCGGCTCCGATCCGGCGAGCGTGTGCTATGACGTGCTCGACGAGGCCGATAAGCGCGGCAGCGACTTGGTGCTCATCGATACCGCCGGTCGTCTGCACACGAGCCCCGAGCTCATGCGCGAGCTTGCCAAGGTGGTCAATGTGACCCGTAAGCGCGCCGCCAATATGGCCGCCGGTCCCATGCCCGTTTCGGTCGTGCTTGTGATCGATGCCGCCACTGGCCAGAACGGTCTGAACCAGGCGCTCGAGTTTAACGAGGCGCTGGGCCTGGACGGTATTATCATGACTAAGCTCGACGGTACGGCTAAGGGCGGTATCGCCATGGCCGTGGCCGAGAAGCTCAAGCTCCCGATTCTGCGCATCGGCGTGGGCGAGCAGGTCGATGACCTGCAGGAGTTTAATGCAAAAGATTTCTGCCGCGCCCTGGTGGGCGAGTCCAACTAAGGAGTAACCAGTGTTTGATTCCCTGAGCGATCGCCTCAACGACACATTTGACCGCCTGCGCGGCAAGGGTAAGCTGACCGAGGCCGATATTACTTCGGCCATGCGCGACATTCGCATGGCGCTGCTCGAGGCCGACGTCAATTTTAAGGTCGTCAAGGAGTTCGTCGCCAAGACCAAAGAGCGCTGTATGACCGCCGAGGTCATGGAGTCGCTCTCGCCGGCGCAAAACGTCGTTAAGATCGTGCTCGACGAGCTCACCGAGATGCTCGGCTCCACCGAGAGCAAGCTCGTTTTTAGTAACCGCATTCCCAATGTCATCATGCTCGTGGGCCTGCAGGGCTCCGGTAAGACCACGGCTGCCGTAAAGCTTGCCTACCTGCTCAAGAAGCAGGGCCGCTCGCCGTTGCTCGCAGCGTGCGACGTCTACCGTCCCGCCGCTGCCGACCAGCTGGCCACGCTCGGTGGCGAGATTGGCGTACCGGTCTTCCGCGGCGACGGCGCGCACCCGGTCGACATTGCCAAGGGTGCCGTTCAGGAGGCCGTCGACCACCTGCGTGACGTGGTCATTGTCGATACCGCCGGTCGTCTTCAGATCGACGAGCAGATGATGCAGGAGGCCGTCGACATCAAGAAGGCCGTCAAGCCCGACCAGGTGCTGATGGTCGTCGACGCCATGACCGGCCAGGACATCGTCAACGTGGTCTCGACGTTTGCCGAGCGCACCGATTTTGACGGCGTGATCATCTCCAAGCTCGACGGCGACGCCCGTGGCGGTGGCGCACTTTCGGTGCGTCAGGTGACCGGCAAGCCCATCAAGTTCGTGAGCATGGGCGAGAAGCCCGATTCGCTGGAGCCGTTCTATCCCGATCGCATGGCCAAGCGCATTCTGGGCATGGGCGATGTCGTCGGCATCATCGAGAAGGCCCAGGAGGCAGCCGATGCAGAGCAGCTCGAGGCTGCCGAGCGTATGCTGCGCGAGGGCTTCACCATGAACGATATGCTTGACCAGATGAAGGCCGTCAAGAAGATGGGCGGCATGAAGGGCATTCTGGGCATGCTCCCCGGTGGCCAGCGTGCACTCAACCAGATGGGCGGCAACCTGGACGAGGGCATCTTCGATAAGAACGAGGCCATCATCATGTCGATGACCAAGGAGGAGCGCCTGCGTCCCTCCATCATCAACGGCCAGCGCCGCGCCCGCATTGCCAAGGGAGCCGGCGTAACCCCCACCCAGGTCAACAGCCTTATGAAGCAGTGGGGCGAGATGAATAAGATGATGGGCCGCATGCGCACAATGGCCAATCAGGCGCAGGCCGGCGGCAAAAAGGGCAAAAAGGGAAAGAAGGGCAAGAAGATGCGCATGCCCAATATCCCTGGCCTGGACGCTATGGGTCTGGGCGGCATGGGCGGCCTAGGTACGGGCGGTCCTAAGTCCGATATGGAGCTGCTGCGCCAGATGGAAGCGCAGATGCGTAATAAGAAATAGAGCTGTAATTCCAGCTTGATATGGCAAAGGCCACTCGGAAGCTACCGGGTGGCCTTTGTTGTTGGCTTTGATTGTTGGGTTGCGTTCGGCTTCGCGCCCCGAGCTCGCGGTGCCGTGCCGTTAGTGGCAGCCGCAGCCCTCGTGGCCCTCGTGCTCGTGATGGCCGTGGCAGCCGCAGGACCCGCCATGCTCATGGGTGTGCTCGTGGTCGTGGCTGTGGCAGCCGCACGTGGCCTCGCCGTTCTGTGCGAGCGTGCCGGCGATAAGGGCCTCGACGCAAGCGTCGCAGCTGCCCTGGGCACCTGCGTATACCGTGATGCCGGCTTGAGCAAGCGCGTTGATAGCGCCTCCGCCGATGCCGCCGCAGATGAGCGTGTCCACGCCGCCGTTGGCGAGCAGGCCCGCAAGTGCGCCGTGGCCGGTGCCGCCGGTGCCCACGACCTGCTCGTTGAGCACCTTGCCGTCCTGAATGTCGTAGATCTTGAACTGCTCGCTGCGGCCAAAGTGCATAAAGATGTTGCCATTGTCGTACGTGGTTGCCACCCTCATGGTGCCGACCTCCTTTGCTGGCCATGCGGCCGTTGTCGTGGTGATGGGGGAGTACGCGATATTGCCGCCTTCGATGATGAGCGCCCGACCATTGACCAGCGCGTTTGCCACCTTGCGATGCGCGCGGCTGCAAATAGCCGCCACCGTGGCGCGCGCGATACCCATCTGCTTTGCGACTGCCTCTTGGTTAAGGCCTTCCAGGTCGCACAGGCGCAGCGCCTCGAGTTCGTCGACCGTCATGTCGATGGCCTCTCCGCTGGCAAGGCCATCGGGGGTAAAACCGCGATATTCGGGGATGATCCCGACGCGGCGCAATTTTTCACGTCTTCCTGCCATACACTCTCCATATCTGACATATGTCAACAATAGAATAACGACCGTGCGGATTTACGCAAGGAATTTCTGGCATATGTCAGAAAACAAGGGCTTATGTTTTGGCTGTGGGGCCGCGTGCGCCTGGGCTACAATGAATCTCGCTTGTAGGCGACTGACAGGAGGGTCAATGAGCAAGGCTGATCAACAGTTTGTAACCATGTGCCGCGATATTCTGGACCATGGCACCACCACCGAGGGCCAAAAGGTCCGTCCGGTGTGGGAGGACGGCACCCCTGCCTATACCATTAAAAACTTTGGCGTTACGGCACGCTATGACCTGCGTGAGGAGTTTCCGGCGCTTACCCTGCGTCGTACGGCCCTCAAATCTGCCATGGATGAGATCCTATGGATCTATCAAAAGAAGTCCAATAACGTGCATGACCTCAACAGCCATATTTGGGATGAGTGGGCCGACGAGACTGGCTCCATCGGTAAGGCCTACGGGTATCAGATTGGGCAGAAGAGCCATTATGCCGAGGGCGATTTCGACCAGATGGACCGCGTTCTGTACGACCTTAAGAACACGCCGTACAGCCGCCGCATTATGACGAATACCTATGTGTTTAGCGATTTGTCCGAGATGCACCTGTATCCGTGCGCCTACAGCGTGACGTATAACGTGACGCAGCGCCCGCAGGATGACAAACCGACGCTCAACATGATTCTCAACCAGCGCAGCCAGGACATTTTGGCCGCGAACAACTGGAATGTGTGCCAGTACGCCATCTTGCTGATGATGGTCGCGCAATCGGTCGATATGATTCCCGGCGAGCTGCTACATGTGATTGCCGATGCCCACATTTACGACCGTCATGTCGATATCGTCCGCGAGCTTATCGAGCGTCCGCAGTTTGCCGCGCCCAAGGTAACGCTTAACCCCGATGTGCATGACTTCTATGCGTTTACGACCGACGACCTGATCGTCGAGGGTTATGAGCACGGCCCGCAGGTCAAGAACATCCCCATTGCGGTGTAGGTGACGCGCATGACGTGTAAGCTTTCTGCCATTGTCGCCGTGTGCGATGACTGGGGCATTGGGTGCGAGGGCGACATGGTGGTGTCCAATCGCGCCGACATGCGCCATTTTGTGGCGTGCACCAAAGGGTGCCCGGTTATTATGGGACGCAAGACCCTGCTGAGTTATCCCGGTGGGCGTCCGCTCAAGAACCGCCGCAATATCGTGCTCACGCGTGACGAGAGCTTTGCTGCCGAGGGCGTCGACGTGGTGCATAGCGTCGACGAAGCGCTCACCGCGGTAGCCGATGAGCCCGTTGCGTGGGTGATCGGCGGTGGCGAGGTGTATCGTCAGTTTTTGCCGTGCTGCGTGGAGGCCGAGGTCACGCATAACCACTGCGTCCATCCCGTGGACACGTACTTTCCCGACTTGGACGCCGATCCCGCGTGGGAGATTGCGCGGCGTGGCGGGGTTGCCACGATTGCCTCGGGCGAGGGTGACGAGGGTCTCGATTATGAGTTCGTGACGTATCGTCGCGTTGAGGCATAAATCGCCTGGCGTGAACGGTATCATCGGGTTGATTGAATGCATGGGGCGGCGCTTAGCGTCGCCTCGTTTGGTATAGATGTGCTGTAAAGAAGGGTGCGGGCTGGCTGCTATGACTGATGCCGTTGAGGTGCTGCGAATCGATTCGCTCGAGGACGAGCGGCTCGATGCCTACGTGCGACTGACCGAGCGTGAGCTTCGCTGCGTGCTGGAGCCGCAGAAGGGCATTTTTATCGCCGAGAGCGCCAAGGTCATCGAGCGTGCGGTTCGCGCCGGATACGAGCCGGTGAGCTTTCTTTTGGGCGAACGCTGGCTCGATCAGATGATGCCGCTGTTTGAGCGCCTGGTTGTGCGCGAGGGCGCGGGTCCGGTTCCTGTGTTCGTTGCCTCCATGGAGCTCATGGAGCAGCTGACGGGTTTTAACGTGACGCGCGGTGCGCTCGCGGCATTCCGTCGTCCACGCCAGATTCCGGTAGCCGAGTTCTTGAGTGGCGTCGTCGAGGCGGCGGGTGAGCGCCCGGTGCGCGTGTGCGTGCTCGAGGGTATTGTCGACCACACCAATGTCGGCGCGATTTTCCGCTCGGCGGCTGCGCTGAACGTCGACGGTATTTTGGTGAGCCCCA
>CAUBMI010000042.1 GCA_958436995.1 uncultured Collinsella sp. | reverse complement strand
AGCAGTCTTATACGGGCAGCCTGCTGATAACTGCTAAGGAGGGCGATGCCGACTCTCAGTCTGGGGTAAATCCCCTTGCCACTTTTGAGGGGGACGGCGGAACGGTCAAGCTTGACCATATTGGTAGCGGGATTTTGAGGTGGCAAGTTCTTCCGGACAAAATTGCGAACGATCCCTTCTCTTTTGCTGGAACGATTTATCTATACAAGGTTGTGAGCGGAAAACAAAAATACGTCGATTGCTATCCGACAAACGGGTCTGGAATTGCATTCACCGGCATTTCGGGGCAGATTGATACACATGTACGAAAGGGAACCTAAGTGGTGCGTTGGGTTGGAGCTGCTGCAGGTCCGATATGGATTGCGGTCTTGCGCCCCGATGTCCAAATAGGTTTCTCTCTCTAGACGGGAAGTTGCTCATGGACGCCATATATGACGGAGATGACTGGGTCGATCATTATACTTGGCGCCTGGTCGGCTCGAACGACAATGGGGATGTGGTGTTTGATGGACTATGTCCAAAGCATCTCCATCCTTTTGTCTCGTCGTTAATTGAGAGTTCCGCTCGTGTTGCCCCCTACAGCTCGGCATCGCTTCATGATACGGACGTTTTGAAGACCATAAGGGAATCAATTGACGATGGCACGATGAGCGGCCCGCTGTTTTCTCGGCTTGTGGGGCTAGATGAGATTGGCTCGAAACGACTGCTTGCGGGCGAAAAAGTGGAACTCACTTATCGGTCGATGATTTCAATCCTGCGGCTAGCCGATGTTCTTCGCAAATAAATGAGGCTTCCCTATTCAAAAACAGAAAACCCCGCCAAACGTGATTTCCCTAGGGAAAACCCGTTTGGCGGGGTCCTAGCGTGATTTCCCTAGGGGAATCACGCCATCAGACGAACAGCTCAGCCGAGCAGCTCGCTACTCCTCCCAGTAGGCGTCGGCAAGCAACTTAAAGCAGATCTTCTTGACCGGCTGTGCGCCATCGCCCGGGAACTCGAGCGTGGGCATGTGGGGCTCGCCGGCAACGAACAGCGCGAATTTGTCGTCGGCAAGATCGCCGGCGATCGAAGCGTCGGAATCGACCAGATCGTAGTCGTCCTTCTCGTCAAACTCCTGGACCAGCGTCAGGCTGCCCGTAGCGACCTTGAAGGCCTCGCGACCCTCGACGTCGATCTGCAGGTCGTGATAGCGCTGATGCGTCTCATAGTGAGCCTCAGCCTCGGGACGCGTCGTGGGAGACATGACGTTCGCAAAGACCTTCTCACCCAAAATCGGATGGCTGCCGACCTCGAGCTGTGCCGGGTCGTTCTCCTCGAGCCAGTCGATCAGCACGTCGAGGCCCTTGAGCATTCCGCGGTATTCCTCGATATCGCCCAATGCACCGTAAATCATCTAAATCCCCTCTCGGATCGTTTATTTGGCAGCTACTCGGTAAATGCATTACCGACGCTGTTGCCACCCACATACGTCTCGACCAGGGTAAGGTCGGGATTGAACACGACAGCATCGGCGTCGCGCCCCGGCATAATGCTACCGCACTTGTCGTCGACTCTAACCACAAGCAAGCAACCGATGCCGGGGGCGGCGCACAGGCTCCTACAGCTCGGTCACGACAACGCCGTTGTAGACCTCGTCCCAACGGTCCATGACCAGATGGCCGGTCATGGGATCCATGGCGTTGAGCTTGCCGCAGGTGTTGGCGGTACGCAGCACCGTCTCGTCATCCGCGCCAGCAGCAATCGCATGCGCGAAGCCGGCAATGGTCGAATCGCCAGAGCCCGTAGCGTTAACGGCGGGGATATCGGGGGTCTTGGCGCGGAATGCACGGCCATTATGGAAGCCCACGGAGCCGGCAGCGCCCATGGACACGACGACCCAGGGGATATCGGAGAAGCGGGCATCAGAGGCGAGCGCGGCGCGGAGCTCGTCCACATCGTCGGTGGTAAAGCTCGTGCCCAGAAGGCCGTTAATCTCGGTCAGGTTAGGCTTGACCAGCTCGGGCTTAATTTCGGACTTAAGGGCGGCCTCGAGCGAAGCACCCGAGGTATCAAGCAGCACCTTGGCGCCGGCGTTCTCGGCAATGCCCGTGATCTTGGCATAGTAGTCTGCCTCGACACCGCGGGGCAGCGAACCCGAAATGGTGACGACGTCGGCCTTACCTGCAAGCTCGGCGAACTTGGCGGTAAAGGCATCGAGCTCCTCGGGGGCAATCGTCGGGCCGCTCTCGAGTAGCTCGGTCTGGTTGCCGGCGTGGAGGATGTTAAGGCAAATGCGAGTCTCGCCCTTGATGGGTACAAAATCATTCTTAATGCCGTTGGCATCCATGAGCTCGGCCATGTAGGCGCCCATGTGGCCGCCGAGTAGACCGGTTGCCACAACGTCGTCGCCCAGCTGACCCAGTACACGGGCCACGTTGAGACCCTTGCCGCCGGCGGTCTTTTCGGGCGTCACACGGTTAACGTCGTCGATAATGAGCTCATCGAGCTGATAGCGTGTATCGACGGACGGGTTCATCGTAACGGTGAGGATCATTTTTAGCTCCTTATCTCGCAGGCTCCTTGTGCCTCGCGATACGAGTCGACAAAACGGAATTACAGAATCTCAATCGTGAACGAGCGAACGACGGTCTCCTTGGGCTTGGCGACAAGGCAGCCACGCTTATGCTCAAGCACGTCGTCCTCATCGGAGCAGGTCGAAAGGCCGCCCCAAGGCTCAACTGCCACAAAATCACCCTCGGGCTTGCTCCACACAATGAGATATGGGAAGCCCTCAAAGCTCAGGCGAACGCCCTTGTCCTCGCCCTTTTTGGAAAGCGTGACCTGGCGGCTCTCGAGCACGTCAAAGATGGTCTCCGCAAAATCGAAGAGCTCGTGCGACAGGGGCAGCGTCTTTCCCACCATGGGGTTCTTGGAGCGCTTGTCCACGTCAATCAAGCCAGTCGAAGGGACAGCGGTGCAAAGCTCTGCAGCCTCTTCTTTCTCAAAGCGCAACTCGTAGTCCGTATAGGCCTCGCCCTCATCGAGCGGGCACCTAAAGCCGGGATGCCCACCGATAAAGAACGGCATATCCTCGGTGCCCTCGTTGGTAACCTCATAGGAGACACGCACGGCGGCGTCCTCGAGCGTATAGCGGGCGACGAGCCTAAACGGATACGGATAATCGCTCAGTAGCGCGGCGTTATCCTCCGAAGCCAGGCACATAGCCAACTCGTTCTCGCCTTGGCTCAGCAGCTTCCACTCCTGCTTGCGCGCAAAGCCGTGGCGAGCGAGCTTTACATGATGCCCGGCAAACGTCATGGCGCTGTTGTCGCGCAAGCCTCCGCAAATCGGGAAGCAAATCGGCGCCTGACCGGACCATACTGCGGGGTCGCCCTGCCACAAATACTCGCGACCGTCGGCCTCAATCGAGGTAAACGAGCCGCCGGCAGTGGAAACCTTGATAGAAATCGAATCGTTGGAAAGAGCGTATTCCATTACCCATCCTTTCGGACAACTGTTTTCTTCGCTCAAGCGCCCGTTTCAATCCTAACCAGAGAACAAACCCGCGCGCTCGTCGATGTGTCCGGTATCCCAACCATACAACGGGGTACCATACAAACATTGACGTCATTACAGCTGAAAGGCCTTCTTATGCGAACCATCATCCTCTACGCCTCGCGCCACCACGGCAATACGAAAAAGCTCGTGGACGCCATCGTCGAGGCACACCCCGAGATCGATACCCTTGACGTAAAGGCGCTCGGTAAAAATGAGTACCCCGACCTGCACGAATACCATCTGATCGGCGTCGCCACGGGCATTTATTATTCCGAGATCGACAAGGACATGGCACGCGTGCTCACTAACGTGTTGCAGCCGCAGGACAAGGTGTTTGGCCTTATGACCTACGGTGGCAAAAACAAGTGGTACGGCAAGGATATCGATGGCATCTGCCGCATGAGGCAGGCCATCTTTATGGGTGTCTACGGCTGCCCCGGCTTTGATACGTGGGGGCCGTTCAAACTCACCGGCGGTGTCCAAAAGGGGCACCCGACCGCTGAGGAAATTAAGGGTGCCGTCGACTTCTTCGACAAGATCGAAGACGAGTATGGAGACACCATCGTCGAAGAGTACGCCAAGCGCGAGAAGCGCCTAGCATACGAGAAGGAGCATCCTGCAGGAGGCCTGGTGGCCGGCGTTAAGCGTACGGCAAAGAAAATCGCTAGCAAGCTGTAACTGTAAAGGTGCTTTTGAGCGTTTAACCCGTACGGCGGGTCCGAGCAGATTCGGGCCCGCCGTCTTTTTCTTTCGTTACTCGGTAAAGGCGTTGCCGACGCTCTGGCCGCCAACATACGTCTCGACGAGGGTGAGCTCATGGTCGAACACGACAAAGTCGGCGTCGCGACCCGGCATGATGCTGCCGCACTTATCCTCGATGTGCGCGGAGCGTGCCGGCACCTCGGTTGCCATGCGAATGGCGATATCGGCGCTGGCGATGCCCCAGTCGACGATGTTCTTGACGCCCTGGGCAAGCGTGAGCACCGAACCGGCAATGCTCTTGCCATCGGCGAGCCAGCACAGGTTGTCCTTCATGATGACGTCCATGCCGCCGCTGGTGTAGCTGCCCTCGGGCATGCCGCCGCAGCCCAGGCAGTCGGTGATGAGTACCGTGTGCTGCCAGCCCTTGGCCTGCAGCAGCGCCTTGATGGCGGCAGGGTTTACGTGCTTGCCGTCACAGATGATCTCGGCGTAGGTCTCGGACGTGGACATAGCAGCACCCACGACACCGGGCTCACGGTGATGCAGCCCGCGCTGGCCGTTATAGGTATGCGTAAAGCAGCTGGCACCGGCGTTGATTGCGGCGATGCACTCATCGTAGGTGGCGTCGGAGTGACCGATGCTGGTCACCACACCCTTGGCGTTCAGAGCAGCCGCATAAGCAGCGGCACCGTCGCGCTCGGCCGCCATGGCGCTCTTAACGATGCGACCGCCCGCAGCCTCCTGCCACTCGTCAAAGACCTCCTCGGAGGGGTCGATCAGGTAAGCGGGGTTCTGTGCGCCCACGTGCTTCATGGTAAAGAAGGGGCCCTCCAGGTAGATGCCCTGAATGCGAGCACCGCAGAAGTCGGGGCCGCGACCCTCGTCCGCCTGAGCGATGGCGGCGCAGGCGTCCTTGATCTGCTCGACGCCATCGGTGAACGTCGTGGGTAGCCAGCTGGTGGTACCGCGACGGGCGAGCTCAGTCGAGCTGATATCGATACCCTCGGGGTCGTTATCGGTAGTTGAGTGGTTGTAGAAGCCATGGATGTGGGTATCGACCATACCCGGTGCGATCCACGATCCCGTGTAGTCCTTGATCTCGCAAGAGGGCTCGTCGGCCTGCCAGGCGCCAAAGACGCCATCCTCGACCATAAGATAGCCGCCCAGCTGCGGACCTGCCGGCAAGAAGAACTTGTCAGCCTTAATTGCGTACGTGCTCATATGCACTCCTTGCTTCTAAAGCAGTTGACTATGGTGATGCTTATACCCGGTCCAAGTGAAAACAAAAAGCGCCCGCCCGCCGTTATGAGCGGACGGGCGCCCTTACAGGGGGGACGCGATTAAGCGGTGAAGGGGTGAATCGTCACGCCCTTGACCACGCGGTTGACCGTGCCGGTGGGGCTCGGCGTATCGGGCGTGTTGCCCACGCGCACGGAGTTGAGCAGGCTGATGGCCTGGGCAAACATCACGAACGGCAGGGCAAGGTAGCCCTCGGGGAGTGCCTCATAGCCCTTAAAGGTGAAGGACTCGCCCTCGTAGACGGTAGCGCCATCCTGCTGAACGGCAACGGTGTGCTGAGCGATCTTGTCGCCACCGATCTCGTTGAGGATGTCGATATCGTACTGACGGGTGTAGGCATCGTTGTTGACGAACACGAACACGAGGGTCTTGTCGTCGACGAAGGACTTGGGTCCGTGACGATAACCCATAGAGGTGTCGTAGGAAGTAGCGACTAGACCGTGAGCGAGCTCGAGGATCTTGAGCTGGCTCTCCTGGGCAAGGCCACCGAAGGAGCCGGAACCCAAGTAGGTCACGCGGTTGAAGTCGCCAGCCAGGTAATCGGCAACCTCGGACTCGCGAGCGATGACCTCCTCGCCCATCTTGGCGATGGTCTCGACCCACTCGGCCTTCTGCTCGTCGGAAGCCTCGTCAAAGATGAGGGTAGAGAGCAGGGTCATGCAGGTGTAGGAACCGGTCATGGCGAAGCCCTTGTCGTTGGCGCGCGGGATGAGCAGCGTCAGCGCATTGGGGTCATCAGCGGACTCGACAGCGAGCTTGCCCTCGGGAGCGCAGGTGATGTTGAGGAACTTGACGTTGTGGACGAGCTCCTTGGCAACGGCGACGGCAGCAAGGCTCTCGGGGCTGTTGCCGGAGCGGGCAAAGGAAACCACGAGCGTGGGATCCTCGGCGCGCAGGAAGTCGCGCGGGGCGCTCACGATATCGGTCGTGGCGATGGGCTTAAAGTCGTAGAGATCAGTGTTGCCAGCGTGACGCAGGTACGGGGCGCAGGTATCGCCAACGTAGTCGGACGTACCGGCACCGGTGAAGACAACGGACAGACGGCCCTCGCCCATAGCGCGAGCCTCGGCCAGGAAGGCCTCGATGGCCTCCTTGTTCTCGCGATAGATGTTGAGCGTATCACGCCAAAGCTCGGGCTGCTGAGCAATCTCGGCCGTGGTGATCTGGGCGCCGAGCTCGGTGAGCTCCTCGACACTCTTCTCGAACATTTCTAATACCTCTCTCTAGAAGTAATCCTCTGACGTGCAATTATACACTTCGGTTGGTTATCTGGTAGTAACCAGTTAAATACAAAGAATCATCATATGGAAACGGTGCAGACACTAATCGCTACGCTGGTGGTAAACCTTGTATTTAAACTGATCGGCACGAGCAACCGAGAGCGTATACTCCACAACCTCGTTTGACTCGTTATACGTAGTCCTAACCAAATCGAGCACAGGCGAGCCCTCGACGATTTCCAAAAGGTGGGCATCGGTGGGACGGGCTATGCTCGCATAGAACTCCTCTTCGGCCACGCGTATTTTTTGCTTAAAGTCTTGCTCAATCACATCGTAAAGCGGCTTACGCTCCAGCAGCGGTCGCTTTAGGGACAGAAATTGACGAACCGGTAGATAGCTACGTTCGACCATCATGGGCATGTTGCCGGCAGAACGAAGGCGCTTGAGCTTAAAAATGCGATCACCGATACGTAATCCCATATGCTCGGCCAGATTCTTATCGGCCTCCATCTCGCAAAAATCGAGAATCGTGGTCTCGGGGTCGCGACCCATCGCACGCATCTGCTCGGTAAAGCTGTAGGACTGCATAAGATTGGTTGCCTTTGCCGAACGGTCGGTCACAAAGGTACCGCGACCGTGCTGCCGAACCACCAGTCCTAAACGCTCCAGTTCCTGCAGAGCCAGGCGTACCGTAGTGCGCGAGAGACCATAGCGCTCCGAAAGTTCGCGCTCGGAAGGAATCATGTCACCGGCGCGATATTCATGGTCAATCTTTTCGGTCAGAATATCGACCAGCTGATCGTACAGCGGTTGCTTGCGCGCTCCGATCGCCATCCTATCCTCCCTTTTGCTCAAACTAGGCTACTACCTTGGATGTTTAGCATTATCTGTCTGCCACACCCGAATCATCAAGAAAACAAAAGCCGCGCGCTCTTTCGAGCACGCGGCTTTTAACATACACATGGCTTAAGGGGTCGGGGTGTGAGCCGCGTAGGGACACACCCCTCAAGCTAGAGCCTTACCAGATGCTCGGCCAGAGACCAAGCGGGCCAGCGCCCAGGATGCCCAGGACGAAGAGCAGCAGAATGCCCTTGGTCGGGGTCCAGCTGTGCTTAGCGAACATGTAGTAAAGCAGCAGCGTAAGCATAAGCGGGACGAGCTTCGGGACGATGGTGTTGAGGGTGTCGGCAACGGAGAAGTTGACCGGATCCTCGGTGACGGTGCCGTAGGTAACGGACTCCATGCCGTTGCCCAGATCGGTGACGCCGCACTCGACAGCGTTGCCGTCGGCATCGGAAGCGGTGAGGGCGTTGCCGTCCTCATCGGTCATGGCGATGGTACCGGCCTCAGCGGTCTCGGTATCGATGCCCTCCATACCGGTGAAGTTCTCGGCCTCCTTCTCGGAGACGATCACGGTAGTAGCGGAGAGGCCACGGGTGGTGCCGTTGGGGATCTGGAGGTTGATCTGGGTGCCACCCATGGTGACGACCAGGCAACCGACGACGAAGACGCCCATGATGGAAGCGGCACGCGTAAAGGCCTGCATGTTGGCGGTCAGAGCGTCAATAGCGCTGGTGCCAAGCTTGTAGGACCAGTTCATGAGCCAGAAGCGCAGAGCGAACTGGACGACGTTGAAGATCACCAGGAAGATCAGCGGCGCAGCGGCGTTACCGTTGATAGCCATGTTGGAGGTGATGCCGGCCGTGATAGGCACGAGCGTCAGCCAGAACAGAGCGTCACCGATACCACCGAGCGGGCCCATTGCGGCGACGCGGACGGCGCGGATCGTGGGGATGTCAACCTTGTTCTGCTCGAGCGAAAGCACGATACCCATAACAAAGGTGACGAGGAACGGGTGAGTGTTGAAGAACTCCAGGTTGTGGCTCATGGAAGCCGCGAGGTCGTTCTTGTTGGTGTGGATCTTCTCCAGACCGGGGATGATGGAGTAGAGCCAACCGGCGGCCTGCATACGCTCGTAGTTGAACGAGGCCTGCAGGAAGCAGGAGCGCCAAGCCATCTTGTTGAGGGTCTTCTGGTCGAGCTGCGGAGCAGGAGTGAGATCCTCGTAGTGCTCCGGGATCACATACTCATTAGATGCCATCTTCGAAGTCACCTCCGTCAGAAACAGCTGCACCCTTCAGCTCGGTCTGCTGCTGGAAGTCCCAGAAGGCGATGCCGAAGCCGATGAGAGCGAGGATGAGCAGAGCAGGGGTTGCCAGAGAATCGTTGGCAACGGTGATGAGCGCGAGGCCAAAGCCCATGAGGAAGAAGCCCCACATATCGCGGTTCATCATAACCTTGAGCAGGACGGCGAAGCCGACGAAGCGCATCATGCCGCCTGCAGCGGAAAGACCGGTCTGCAGCCAAGTCGGGATGGCGGAAGCGATGGTCTGACCGATGGTGGCGCCAGCGATGAAGAACAGGGTGACGACGACGGCGAAGATCAGGCCGAGCAGAGCCATGGCGAAGTAGTTCAGACGCTCGATACCCTTGGTGTCAGCGTTGTGAGCCATGTTGTCCGCGGAGGACATGAGCGGCGACATAAGCGTGAAGACCAGGGTAACGCCGAGCTGACCAAGCAGAGCGAACGGAATGGCAAGGCCGACTGCCGCGTTGGGCTCGAGGCCCGTAGCAATAGCGAGAATGGCTGCCATGATGCCGCCGATGACGGCGTTAGGCGGCTGAGCGCCTCCGATCGGCATGTTGCCGATCGTCATGAGCTGATAAGTACCACCCACGAGAAGACCGGTGTTGAGGTCGCCAAGGATAAGACCGATGACGGCGCCGGTGACGATGGGCTGATAGAGAGACTCGAGGAAGTTGAACTGGTCGATTGCCGCGACGAACGTGACGATGAAGACCAGAGCGACCTGGATGATCGAGTATTCCATCTTGCTCCTCCTTTCAAAATGTATGTACGCACTTTGGATTTCACGTACAGAATGTCAGGGTTTCATTCCTGACAACGTGGATCATGAGGATTACGAGAAGAGCTTGCTCGTGTCCTCAACAGGCGTGCTCGGAACGCGCCTGATCTCCAACTCCACCCCCAATTCCTGCAGCTCTTTAAACGCAGCGACATCCTCGTCGTTAACTGCGACGGAGGTGGCGACTTGGCGCTTTCCTTCCGACATGTGCATGTTGCCGATGTTTACCTTCTTTATAGGCACACCGCCCTTGACGAGCGTAAGCACGTCTTCCGGTGTTTCGGCCACGATGAAGATCTTCTGGCGCGGGCTCGCCTTGCCGATGACGTCGATGGTCTTCTGCAGGGAGAAGAAACGCGTAGCAACGCCGGTGGGAGCGGCCATCTTCATGAGGTTCTGGCGCATGGTGTTGTTCGACACGTCGTCGTTGGCGACGAGGATGAGGTTGGAGCCCAGGGTGGAGTTCCACTGGGTGGCAACCTGACCATGAACCAGTCGGTTATCGATGCGGGTAAGAAGAATGTTGGGTTCTGCCATGTTGATCAGCTTCCTTTCGTTATTTGCTGACGACAGTTACTTGATCTCCTGAATCGCGTAACGCGAAACATCTACGACGGCACCGGATCGGACTTTAATCTGGACCTTTTCGCCTTCGATGCCTTTGACGGTTCCGTAGATACCGCCGGCGAAAAGAACCTCCTGACCCGGCTTGAGCTCCGTGTGCAGCTCCTTGAAGTACTTCTGCTTCTTCTTCATGTTGATTTGCGACCAGATGGTGTAAATCAAGCCCATGATGACAAGCAGGCCCAAAAGAGCGACCGAGGAACTCAGAACACTGGCTCCGAAATCGGCCATTAGATGCCGTCCTCGTCGCCGAAGATATCCTCATCCTCGGCACCAGCGACGGAAGCGACCGTCTGGGCGGTGATGCCCGTCTGGCCAACGGTCACGGCCTGCTCGCCAAGCTCGGCGAGCGTGGCGTTGCCGCGGAGGAACAGAAGCTCAATAACCATGGGAAGGTTAGTTCCAGTCAGAATCTCGACGTTGTCGACATCCTGGGCAATCATCATTGCCTGGTTGAACGGGGTACCACCAAGCAGGTCGGTAAAGACGAGCACGCCATCGCACTCCTCGCGCATGGCGGTAATAGCGGCGCGGAGATCCTCACCGTAGGAAGCAGCCTGGTCGCCCTCAAAAGGAACGACGGTAAAAGCGGGCTGGTCGCCAGCGACCATAGCGATAGCGCTTGCGAGGCCGGGTGCGAACTGTCCATGACCGGTAAGAATAAAGCCAACCATTCAAATTTCCCTTCCGAAGGTGTGTACGATACGAGTCCGATGTTTTCGGAAGCCAGCGGGCAGGTGCCCTTAAAGCTTCTTGGAAAGCGTTCTTTAGGACCAGTGGTCTCTCAACTGGTAGTAACCACGTGACGTGTTGTTGTCACTATATCACCACAGAAGAGGTCGCTTTCGCTGATTCACACAGTAAAACGTTTTTGCGCCGTTCACGGCGAAAAATCGACCGTTTACCGCTCGTTAACACTTCTACCTGCGGTTTTGTAATCGTTTTGAAATGCCTTGGCCAAAGATCGGAACTTTTTTCGTGTCTAAACAACGCAGGGTGGCTAAAAATGGCGTGTAGAAAAATGCAGGTCATTGTGAAGATTTGTGAATTGGTCTTTTTGACTTAATACCAGTTAGAACCAGTTTCGATATTATCGGTGAACGGTAGTTTTTGACCGTTCACCGGTTATTTGCAATCGTTTACGGCCGTTTTCCAGGATGAATTGAGGATACCCGATGAAGCACTTGCACGGGCGCAAGTCCTATCCTAGTGGTTTCGGTAACAAAATGCCCGCTAGAACGTTGTCGTTCTAGCGGGCTTAATCAGGTAGATCGGTTAGCGCGCAGTAGTGCAGACAGATCTTACGCAAACAGGCCGTAGATGCTGATGTTGGCCTTGGCATAGAGGCCGTTGGCATACTCGGTCCACTTGGAGCTGGCGCTCGAGGCCTGCGAGGAATACTGCTGATAGGCAGTGTAGTAGGCGGTCATGGCCTGCTTATAGGTGGCGCTATCGGCGGTAAAGGCATCGTCGGCGAAGGCCTTAGCATAGGTGCTGTCGGCGTCCTTCCAGGTGCCCTTCGAGCTATCCCACTCGTCGCCGGCAAGGTTGATGATGTAGTCGGCGTAATCCTTGCTCGCGGTGTCCTCGTTGCCGTCAGAAGGCTCGGTCGGAGCGGTCGGCATGCTCGCGGAACTGTCGCCGACCTTCTTCTTGTAGAGCTTCTGCAGCGTCGCGGACTGGCGGACAATCTGCTTGGCCTGGTCCTTGGACACCCCGTACTGCGTGGCCATGGTCTTGTAGTCGGAGGTGCCGATGGAATCCTCGGCGTACTGCTTCATTTCCTTGGAAGAAACGGTAATGCCCTCGTCCTCGGCAGCGTCCAGCAGGATCTTGTTGCGCACGTAGGACAGGATAACGTCGGCAGACGGAGCGGTGTAGTTGCCATCGCTATCCTTGACGGTGTCGAGGCTGTACTGGCTCTCGATGGCCTCGCGTGCGGTGATATCGCTCTTCTTGCCGTTGTAGCTATAGCTTGCCACGGTCGAATCGAGCTGGTCCTCGGTGAGGGTCGACGAGCCGACACCCTTGCCGTCAAAGCCGCCATTGCCAATAAAGAAGCCGACCACCGCAGCAATCACGATGGCGACCACAAAGGCGGCAATCATCGTCTTCTTGTGCTTGGATGCATGGTCGTCCGCATCGGAGTCGTCCTCGCCCTGTTCCTCGGGCATGAGGTTCTCGTCGGCGGCGTCCGCGGCGATCTTTGCCTCCAGGCGAGCATCCTCCTCCTCGGCCGTCGTGCCGGCGGCAATGTGCTCGGCAGACGTGCCGGCGACCAGGTCGATCTTCTCGTCCTCGTCACCGTCGGGGCCTTCGCCGCGCTCGATGATCTGGATACCGTCGATCTCGTCCTTCTCGTCCTTCTTTTGAATCAGACCCATATCAATTACTCCTTGTTAGGAAACATAGTCCCCAATAGAATACGCCCGACGAGGCGCCGGGCGTATTCATTCTTAGGTTATACGCAAACACTTAAGTACTATTTAGGCGTTTGCAGCGTGCGTGCCTTAGGCCAGGTGCGCGATAACGGCATCGGCAAAGGCCTGCGTGCCCACGGCCCCCTCGACGGAGCCGGTCTGAGCACGACGCACGTCACCGGTAACCTGCTCGCCCTCGTCAAGCGTGGCGGAGACGGCGGCGCGAATGCGGTTGGCGGCGTCGTTCTCGCCCAGGTGATCGAGCATCATCGCAGCAGAGAGAATCTCGGCCGTGGGGTTGGCGACATCCTGGCCAGCGATATCGGGCGCGGAGCCGTGCGTAGCCTCAAAGATTGCGCAGTCGGCACCGATGTTGGAGCCGGGTGCCATGCCCAGACCGCCCACCAGGCCGGCGCACAGGTCGCTCACGATGTCGCCGTACAGGTTGGGCAGCACCAGGACATCGAAGTCGTTGGGGTTCTGGACCAGGCCCATGCAGGTGGCGTCGACGATCTTGTCGTTGAACTCGATATCGGGATAGCCCGCGGCCACCTCGCGCGCAACGCGCAGGAACAGGCCGTCGGTCGCCTTCATGATATTGGCCTTGTGCACGGCCGTCACCTTTTTGCGGCCGCAGCGGCGGGCGTACTCAAAGGCATACTCCACAATGCGACGGCTCTTGGCGATGGAGATCGGCTTGATCGAGATGGCGGAATCGGCGGCGAAGGTCTTTTGGCCCGAACGCTCGACGAGCTGTGAGAGCTCCTCGACCTCGGCAGCGCCCTCATCGAACTCGATGCCGGCGTAGAGGTCCTCGGTGTTCTCGCGCACGATGACCAGGTCGACGTCGCGGAAGCGCGAGCCGTCGCCCGGCTGCGACAGGCAGGGGCGCACGCAGGCGTACAGGTCGAAGTGCTTGCGCAGGGCGACGTTAACGCTGCGGAAGCCTGTGCCGACCGGCGTGGTGATGGGGCCCTTGATGGCAACCTTGGTCTCGGCGACCGCATCGAGCACATGTTGGGGCAGCGGCGTGCCAAACTCGTCCATGACGCCGGCACCGGCCTCCTGGACGTTCCAGTTGATCTGGACACCGGTGGCCTCGACCACGCGGCGCATGGCCTGCGTAATCTCGGGACCGATGCCGTCACCGGGAATCAGGACTACATCGTGCGCCATAATCTGTTACTCCTCGTCTTCGGCGTCGTCAGATTTTTTAACGCTAGCACGCTTCTTCTTTTTGGAGAGATCCAGGCCAAAACGTTTAACAAGCATTTCGCAAATCTCGCTCGAACGCGCCTTGAGATAGCTGCCCTTGCCGTTCTCGGCATCGAACTTAAGGCGCAGCGCAAGCTTCTCGGCAACCTCGGCGTCGATCTCGCCCTGGCAAAACTCGTACAGGCAACCGAGCATATCGCGATACTCAAGGTCGCCGTGGTAGCACTGGATGGCCTCGTCCAGGATGGGCCAGGCCTCGCGCGAACGCTCGACACTCGTGGCACCCCACACGCACAGCAGGCGGAAGGCGGCATAGCGCAGCGTGGAGGAAATCTCGTCGAACAGCGCGGTCTCGGCGCCCTCAAAGGCGTCCTCCATCTGCTCGGGGCAGGTGGTGGCGAGCGCCGCCAGGGCATCGAGCGCCTCCCAGCGGGTCTGTGCCTCGGGGCGGTCGAGCGCCTCGATCAGCGCTGGCACGCAGGGCACGACGCGCTGCGGATCGCGCTCGGCAAGCAGGTGCAGCACACGGGCGGCAAACTGGCGGATGCGGCGCGTGGGGCAGCCGAGCTCTTGGACCAGGCGGTCGACGGCGTTCTCATTCTCCTCTGCCAGCTGAAGCTGTGCCAGCTCCTCGTCGGTGAGCTGTTCGTCTTTATTTTCTGCCATAGTTACCTCTTCTTACTATTTCTTAGCGTGCTTGCCAGCACCCTTGCTGTCATCGGTGACCGAGATGAGCTGTCGGTCGGCCGCGCCATTGCGACGCGCGCGGCGGCGCTCCTCGGCGTCGCCCGCGTCGGCGGCGGCGCGATGGGCCTTGTTGACGTTAAAGACCTCGTCGTGCTTGCGCCACGGGCCAACGGACTCGCCAAAGCTCATCTTAAGACCGGCGATAAAGCCGCCGAGCCAGCCGATCGGCGCAAACTGCACCAGCGGGAACAGCGAAAACATCCAGGTCAGCAGGACGACTGCCGCCGCACCCGCAAAGTTGGCGATCCAGTAGTCGCGCTTGGTGATGACGCGCTTTTCGCACGCCCACTGGCCGCACAAAAAGCCGATGTAAATCGCAAAGAGAAAGAGCAGCAGCGCAAGCACCACGAACGTCCAGCTCATGGGCGTTACTCCCCGTGATGGTGGCCGCAGCAGCACTCGTGGCCGTCGTCATGGCCGTGGCCGCCGCAGCACTCGTGGTCCTCGCCGTGCTCGCCGCAACCGCAGCCGTCCTCGTGGGCACCGTGCTCCTCGGGGCGATACTGCGACCAGTCCAGACCGGCGGCGATGGCGTCGGCCTCCTCCTTGTAGAGGACCGTGATGGCCTGGGTGCCCAGCTTGGCACCACCGATGGCGTCGAGCATGTCGTAGAGCGTAAAGGCGACGTCGGCGCCGGGCAGCGCGAGCTCGCGGTCATCGGCGTAAGCGAGCGCCAAGCGCAGGTCCTTAATGAAGTGCTCGACCATAAAGCCGGGCTTGTAGTCGCCGTCAAGCGCCTTGGGCGCCAGGCTCTCCATGGCGCCGGACTTGCCGGTGCCGCCCAGGATCATCTGACGGGTCTTCTCCAGATCAAGGCCGCTCAGCTCGGCAAATGCCATGGCGTCTGCCATGCCGACCATGCAGGCGCCCAGCGACACCTGGTTGGCGAGCTTGGCAGCCTGGCCCTTGCCGGCACCGTCGAAGCAGCAGATGTTGGCCGCAAAGGTGGCAAGGATGTCGCGGACCGGCGCGATGTCGTTCTCGGTAGCGCCCACGATAGCCGTGAGCGTACCGGCGATAGCGCCCGACTCGCCGCCGGTGACGGGGCAGTCAAACGCCATGCGACCAGAAACCTGGGCGGCCTCGGCAATGTCACGGGCGAGCTCGGGCGAGCTCGTGGTGAGGTCGATCAAGACCGCGCCCGGCTTGGTGCACGCGAGCAGGCCGTCGCCCGCCAGGTAGAGCTCCTCGACCTCGGAGGGATAGCCCACCATGGTAAAGACGACATCGGCGTTAGCCACGGCATCGGCCGGGGTATCGGCCCAGACGGCACCGCGCTCGATGAGCGCGGCGGCCTTGGACTTGGTGCGGTTGTTGACCGTGACGGGATAGCCGGCATCCAGGATGTGGCCGGCAATGGGGGCACCCATGATTCCGGTGCCGATGAATGCGACGGAGAGCTTGTTTGCCATGAAACCTTTCCTTTTGGGTTGGGTGTTATTACCAGGTTGAATACTCGGTGCCAGCGTTTGGGCTGTGAGTTGGGATCGATTACGGCCGCGTTACTTGCCTACTGACCGCGCACGCGGCGGGCGATGCGGTCGGAAAGCGACGCCTTGTCGGCGCGGTTCTTGCCCCAAAACGCGCAGGCCACCATGCCGGGGCCCACGTGCGAGCCGATGGTGGGACCGACGGAGCTACGGATAATCGTGACGTCGGCGCAGCCCTCCTCCTTGCGAACGGCGGCCTCGAGCCAGTCACCATCCTTCTCGGCATCGGCAGTCATAATGGCGATGGGCATGGTGCGATCGGGCACATAGTTCTCGCGGAACGACTTGAGAATGGACTTGAGTGCCTTCTTGCGACCGCGGTTGACGCCGATCAGCGACAGCGAGCCGGCCAGGTCGTAGGACAGCTCGGGTTTGACGTCGAGCTTTGCCGTGAGCTGTGCCGCCGCGGGCGGAATGCGGCCGCCGGCAGCCAGCGCGTCAAAGCTCTCGAGCGTAAAGTAGCCGTGGACGTAAGTCTTGGCCTCGTTTGCCCAGTCGACCAGCTGCTTAGCGGTCAGTCCCGCCGAGCGTTGACGGACGGCCTCGAGCGCCAAGAGCTCACCGGTCGCACAGGGCAGAGCGTTGTCGACCACGTACAGCTCAAAATCGGGATACTCGGCGCGCACGGCGTCCGCCGCCTGGCACGCGGAGTTGTAGCTCGACGACAGCGCCGAGGTAAAGCACAGGTAGACCGTGGGCGTGCCCTCTTTGGCGCACTTGGTAAAGAACTCGATATAGCGACCGAGCGACACGGCGGAGGTAGACACGCGAGCGCCGGCGCGCATGCGGTCGTAGAACTCCTTGGGTGTGATGCTCGACCAGATATCGTCCGTGCGCTCCTCGCCATCGATGATAAAGGGGAAGCCCAAGATATCGACATCGAGGTTCGCGGCGACCTCGGGGCTAAAGTCGCAGCAGGTATCGACGACGATGCGGCAACGGTCAGAATGACCGGCGGATGCGGCCTTGTCCATCAAAGCGACTCCTTACGTAAAAAGGCGGCCACCCGCATGGGATGGCCGCCAACCGTTAACTCATGCAAGTTAACGTATTTTACTCGTCAAGTGTTTCGATGCGGGGCTTGATGATGCCATATCCACCATTCTTACGGTGATACACCACATTGATGAGGCCAGTCGTCGCGTTCTCGAACACGTAGAAGTCGTGGCCCAGCAGATCGGTCTGCACCAGCGCCTGCTCCTCAGTCATCGGGGTGACGTCGATAACCTTCTCGCGGACGAGCAGGTCGTCCTCCTCCTCGGGCAGCAGCAGGTCGGCCAGATCCTCGACTCGCTCGACCGGCGCGACATCCGCGGCGCTGGCACCGCCCTGGCGGTTGTCCACGACCTTGGTCTTGAACTTACGCAGCTGGCGGGTGACCTTATCGGCGGAGAGGTCGATGGCGGCGTACATATCTGCACCGTGCTCGGCAACGCGAATCACCGAACCGCGGGCGCGAACCGTAACCTCGACGATTGCCGGGTTGGGGTTCGAGGGGTTCTTCTCATAGCGAAGTACAACGTCGACCGTCATGGGCTCGATATCGAAAACCTTGAGCGCCTCGCCGATCTTCTCATCCACATGCGCACGCAGAGCATCGGTTACCGTCGTCTTGCGTCCAGAAACCTTGATATCCATACGTGGCTCCAATCTGCCTCGGGGACTTACTGTACTGGCTATGTACCCATTGCCGTGCATTTAATCACGCGGATTCCCAAAGACCCGAATAACGATTGCTTGATACCGCATACCGAAGTCTCGCACTTTTCTGTGGCAAAGTGCGCTATAGGAGGGAGCCGGCGACTTTGTATTTGGTCCCGAAAATTGGCTTTGACCTGCTGGTTTTATAGAGATGAAAAAGCCGGTCTCCCCTATTGGGGAAGCCCGGCAGTGCGTGTTGAAACCGTGAAGAGGCATCTCTCCTAGCGCATAGGAGACGCCACCCCTAGCAATAACTAGCTATTAAGCTTGTTAATGTCGTCGTCGGTGATGGTGTCTTCCTGGCTGGACGATTTGTCTTCGGAGGATGCGGTCTCATTGTTGGAATCGGAGGACTCGCTGCCGGAAGACGTGGTCTCACTGGACTCAGAGTCGCCCGGCTGCACGTTAGCGCCCGAAACCGTCTTAGTGGTGAGGTCGTAGGGCATCGTGCCGTACCAGACGCAGTGGACCGCCTCGAGCGTGCCGTCGGCCGTAATACCGTCGAGGGCATCGCTCACGGCACGACACAGTTCGTCATTGGACGAAAGGCCTGCAACACCAAGCGTCGAGGGCGCCTCGAGCGCACCGACATAGGAGATCTCGCTCATCAGGCGTGCAAGGTAGCCGCCGGCCGTGGAGTCGCAGATCACATAGTCGACCTCGCCGGACTCGAGCGCCTCAAAGCACTCGTTGATGTTGGAGTAAGTCTTTTGGTTGGCGGTGATGCTCTGCTTAGCAAGCGCCTCCTGCGAGGCCGAGGACATCTGGATACCCAGAGTAGACGTGTTAAGGGTATCGGTGGAAACGCTCAGCGACCCACCATCGCTGGTTTTACCGAACACGGAAGCGGCATCGTACAGGCACGTGCCGAGCGAGCTAACGTCCCCATCCGTGGAGTTGATCTCGCCGATAAAGATATCAGCCTTTTTGTCACCGAGCGCGGAACCTGCCGAGGACGCATCGACAAAGGCGACCTTAAGGCCCATGCGGCTTGCGAGGGCGCGGGCAGCGTCGACTGCATACCCCGTGAGCTCGCCGTCAGCGCCCTGCATGGCCTGCGGCGCATCGGAGGTATCGATGGCAACCGTCAGGGTACCGGGGGTGACCAGGGCATCATCCGACACCGCGGGCGTGACGGTCTCGTACTCGATCTGGTCGATCGTGGGAGTCGTGAACGTAGACAGCGGGTTGAACGCGCATCCGCTCAGGCCCAAAACGGCGATGACCGCTGCGGTCCCAGCACCTAACCGAGCCGCGTGCATCAAGCTGCCCCTCACCATGTCCACTACCCTGCCTTCTGTGTCGTATACGATCCGTGCGTTGCGCGGAATATCAGATTGTTCCCACCAGCTGACCTGGTATTTGACCCCACACTTGCGCACCGGGGTGTTTGCTCGGGAGGCCGCAGCCACCTTCACGACTGGCCCGCTCGCCCGCGAGGCGGTATTGCCCCAAAGAAAGTAGAACGGACGGTGCGGCTTACATCTAGGACGCGCCATGATCGCGCCGCGCGCACGCGGTCGCTTACGTGGATCCCTTTGACCGCGTCTGTCTTGGACTAGGACGGGCATTTCGTCCGTCCGCAACCACAGCCTGGTAGGAACGTAGCGCATTATAGCTAAGTTCAAGCTAAAGTTTAAGGTTAGGGGCGTCATTCGCATCGCGAGTACAGATTTCGCAGGTCGGAGTGGGCTATTCGTGCCCCTGTGAAGCCCGGAGCTCCCCTATGGGG
>CAUBMI010000041.1 GCA_958436995.1 uncultured Collinsella sp. | reverse complement strand
TCAGTTACACGCGGCGACGCTTCTTGGGGCGGCAGCCGTTGTGCGGAATGGGGGTCTTGTCCTGGATGCTCGAGACCTCGAGGCCAGCAGCCTGGAGGGAGCGGATGGCGGTCTCACGACCGGAGCCGGGGCCCTTGACGAAGACGGAAACCTTCTTCATACCGTGCTCCATGGCCTGCTTGGCAGCAGCCTCGGCAGCCATCTGGGCAGCGAACGGCGTGGACTTACGGGAGCCCTTGAAGCCCACCTGGCCAGCCGACTTCCAGGAAATGACGTTGCCCTGGGGATCGGTGATCGAAACGATCGTGTTGTTGAACGTAGAACGAATGTGAGCCTGGCCCACGGAAATGTTCTTACGGTCCGCGCGCTTCAGACGGGCAGCGCGAACGTTCTTCTTAGCAGTAGCCATCTATCTAGCGCTCCTTATTTCTTCTTCTTAGCACCGATCTGACGCTTCGGGCCCTTGCGGGTACGAGCGTTAGTGTGGGTGCGCTGGCCGCGGACCGGGAGGCCCTTGCGGTGACGAAGGCCGCGGTTGCAGCCGATGTCCATAAGGCGCTTGACGTTCTGGTTGCGCTCACGGCGGAGGTCGCCCTCAACCATGATCTGGTTCTTATCGATATAATCGCGGATGGCGTTAACCTCATCCTCGGTGAGGTCCTTAACGCGCGTATCCACGTTAACGTTGCACTCGACGCAGATCTTCGTCGCAGTGGTGCGGCCGATGCCGTAAATGTAGGTCAGACCGATCTCAACGCGCTTCTCACGCGGGAGGTCGACACCATTAATACGGGCCAACGTAGTCTCCTCTCTTAACCCTGACGCTGCTTATGACGGGGGTTCTCGCAAATGACGAGGACCTTGCCATGGCGCCTAATGATTTTGCACTTATCGCACATCTTCTTGACCGAAGGACGTACCTTCATCGTTCTTCCTTTCGGTAGCGCTCAAACTACTTCCCTACTATCTACTCGCCCAGCCGCAGGCGTTTAAAACTATGGCTGGTCTTCACACACAATCCGACCGTAGGTTGAGCTAAGCCTGCAGTCGGAAATGGAGTGCGTGTATGCGTGCCGCTATTTGTAGCGATAGGTGATGCGGCCGCGGGTCAGGTCGTACGGGGAAAGCTCCACGACAACCCTATCACCGGGGAGAATACGGATGTAATTCATTCGGATCTTGCCAGAAATGTTGCACAGAACCGAATGACCGTTCTCGAGCTCAACCTTAAACATGGCATTGGGCAGCGGTTCCTTTACCGTACCCTCGAGCTCAATTGCGTCTTCCTTCTTCACAAGCAATCATCTTTCTCTAGAAAACGACAGCGATTGAGTATTTTACAATACGCATGCACGTATCGTAATATCTTCGTAATGGCTCCACATCTAAGTGGAACTTGTTACATTTCTCCGCCTTGGAGCGAACACCAAGCACCTTGCGCGTCGGTGGTGAGAATCACCGGACCGTCATTGGTAATGGCGACGGTGTTCTCGTAGTGCGCGGCGGGCAGGTGGTCGTTGGTCGTAACAATCCAACCGTCGGAGCCCGTGCTCACATGGTTGGAACCCATCGTAACCATCGGCTCGATGGCAATGACCATGCCAGCCTGGAGGCGAACGCCCCTCCCCTTCTTTCCATAATTAGGAACGTTGGGGTCCTCGTGCATCACACGGCCAATGCCATGGCCCACATAGTCGCGAAGCACGCCGTAACCGTGAGACTCGGCGAGAGACTGAACGGCATAACCGACGTCCCCGATATGGTTACCGGGAACAGCCTGCTCGATGGCAGCCTTAAGGCAATCGCGCGTGACCTCGCACAGGGCCTTGGCCTCGGGCGTAGGGGTGCCGACGAAAAACGTCCAAGCGTTATCGCCAACCCAACCATCAACAACGGCTCCCGTATCGATGGAGATGATATCGCCATCGCGCAGGATCATATCGGGGTTGGGAATACCGTGAACCACGGCATCGTTGATCGATGCGCAAATGGTTCCGGGGAACCCGCCGTAACCCTTAAAGGCCGGGGTGCCGCCATGCATGCGGATAATCTGCTCCGCGAGCTGATCGAGCTCAAAGGTCGAAACGCCGGGGCGCACCATGGCTCCAACGTGGCGGAGCGCCATCTTAGATAGCGCTCCTGCCTTCTTCATCTGCTCGATTTGCGTTGCAGACTTAATCTTGATCATAGACCGAGAGCCTCTTTGACATCCGCGTACACGGTCTCGCGAGCCTGGTCACCGTTGATCGACTTGAGCAAACCCTGGCCACGATAGTAGTCGACGAGCGGGCTCGTGGACTTCTCGTAGACGTCGAGACGATTCTTGATGGTCTCGGGCTTGTCGTCGTCGCGCTGATACATCTCGCCGCCGCACTTGGGGCAGGTGGTATCGGAAGCCGTGCCGGTGTAACCGCAGGCGCGGCAGGTACGACGCGAAGACAGACGATCGATAATAACCTCGGGGGCCACATCGACCAGAAGGGCGCAGTCGATCTCGCGACCCATGGTGGAGAGCTCGGAATCGAGCGTCACGGCCTGGGCGGTGTTGCGCGGGAAGCCGTCGAGAATGAAGCCCTGCTGAGCGTCATCGGCGGCAAGGCGCTCCTTGACAAGGTCGATCACGAGCTGGTCGGGAACGAGCTCGCCAGCGTCCATGTACTTCTTAGCCTGAATACCAAGCTCGGTGCCACCCTTGACGGCAGCACGCAGCAGGTCGCCCGTGGAAATGTGAGCGACGCCAAACTCGGCGACGAGCTCCTGTGCGACGGTGCCCTTACCGGCACCCGGAGCTCCGAGCAATACGAGGTTCATGAGCAATCCTCCTCTAGCCTATTTAAAGAATCCATCGTAATCATACATCTTGATCTGGCCTTCGAGCTTATCGACCGTGTCGAGCACGACGCCGACCATGATGAGGATGGACGTACCGCCAAATGCCTGGATCAGCTGGTTACCCGTGAAGGAGAAGATGATCGAAGGCACGATAGCGATGAGCGCCAAAAAGACAGCGCTGGGAAGCGTGATCTTGTTGAGCGCGTTCTTGATGTAGGCCGCGGTAGCCCTACCCGGACGGACGCCCGGAATAAAGCCGCCCTGCTTCTTAAGGTTGTCGGCCGTGTCATCGGGGTTGAACACCATGGAGGTGTAGAAGTACGCGAAGAACACGATGAGGACAACATTAAGCACCCAGTTGAGCCAACCGGTCGAAAGCGCAGAGGCAACTGCCTGAATCCAGCCGATGCCGGGGAAGAACACGGCAATCTGAGCCGGGAAGTACAGCAGCGCCGAAGCGAAGATGATCGGCACGACACCCGCGGTGTTGACCTTGATGGGCAGGTAGGTGGTCTGGCCACCCATCATGCGACGGCCCACGACGCGCTTAGCATAGGAGACCGGAATGCGGCGCTGGCCGCGCTCAAGGAAAACAATCAGCGGGATAACCAGCAAGATGATGGCGCAGATGATCACCATGGTGATGATGCCACCGGCATTGCCCTCGGTGCTGGAGAAGATCGCCTGCGGCAGACCGGCCATGATGTTCGCAAAGATGATCAGCGACATGCCATTGCCGATACCGCGCTGGGTGATAAGCTCACCAATCCACATGATCAGCATGGCGCCCGCGGTGAGCGTGCCGACGATCATGAGGTCAAAGATGATCTCGGGAGCGCCGGCGCCAGTAAAGCTGATGCCGAAGCTCTTAAAGAGGAAGAGGTAACCCACAGAGTTGAGGATTGCCAGAGCCAGGGTGAGGTAACGCGAATACTGCGTAATCTTGGTCTGACCGACCTCGCCCTCGCGGGCAAGCTCATGCAGGGAAGGCACAACGGCCTGGAGCATCTGGAGGATGATCGAGCTGGTGATGTAAGGCATGATGCCCAGCGAAAACACCGAAACATAGCTCAACGCGCCACCAGAGAAAAGATTCAGGAGGGCCATAGCACCTGCGGCGACCGAATTGTTATCGGTCGAGAAAAGGCCCAGCATCCCCTGGAAGGGAATGCCGGGCACAGGAACGTGCGCACCAATGCGGTACACGACGAGCATAGCTATGGTAAAAAGAATCTTTTCGCGCAATTCTTTGATGCGGAAAGCATTCTTAAGACCATTTAGCACGGCAGCTCGACCTTTCCGCCAGCGGCCTCGATCTTGGCCTGCGCAGAAGCGCTGACCTTGTCGACCTTGACCGTGAACTTCTTGGTGAGCTCACCATTGCCGAGCACCTTGACGGGCTCGAACTCGCTCTTGGTGATGCGAGCGGCCTTAAGAGCGGCACCGTCGATCACAGCGCCATCCTCGAACTTGCGCTCGAGACGCTCAACGTTAACGGCGGTGTACTCGATACGACGGGGGTTGCGGAAGCCCGGAAGCTTGGGCAGGCGCATAGCCAGCGGAGTCTGGCCACCCTCGAAGCCGGCACCCTTGGTGCCACCAGAGCGGGAACCCTGGCCCTTCTGGCCGCGGCCAGAAGTGGTGCCGTGACCCGAAGAATTGCCACGGCCGACGCGCTTGCGGTTCTTGGTGGAACCGGGCGCGGGAGTAAGATCGTGAAGCTGCATTTGCTACTCCTCTACAATCTCGACAAGGTGCTTGACCTTGAAGATCATGCCGCGGACGGACTCGTTGTCAGCAATCTCGCGAACCTCGCGGATCCTGTGGAGACCGAGGGCACGGACAGTACGGACCTGGTCCTGCTTGCAACCGTTGGTGCTGCGGACCTGCTTGATCTTGATGGTGTCAGCCATGCTTAGTTCTCCTTACCGACGAACATCTCGGAGACCGTCAGGCCACGGCGAGCCGCGACGTCCTCAGGGCTGGAGAGCTCCTTGAGGCCCTCGACGGCAGCCTTGATGATGTTGAGGCCGTTGTCGGTACCGAGGGACTTGGACAGGACGTTCTTGATGCCAGCAAGCTCGAAGAGGGGACGCACGGCGCCGCCGGCGATAACGCCGGTACCCTCGACAGCGGGCTTGATGATGATGCGGCCGGCACCAAAGTGGCCGAGAACCTCGTGCGGAATGGTGCCCTGCTCGGTCACCGGCACGTGGAACATGTTCTTCTTGGCATCGAGAGACGCCTTGGAGATGGCCATGGGCACCTCAGCGGACTTGCCCATGCCAACGCCGACGTTGCCCTTGCCGTCGCCAACGACGACGAGAGCGACGAGGCTCATGCGACGACCACCCTTGACGGTCTTCGACACGCGGTTGATGTAAACGACGCGCTCCTCGAACTCGGAGGCCTCGCGCTGCTGCTTCTGATTACGAGCCATGTGCTACATACCTCCTAGAACTCGAGACCGGCGGCACGAGCACCGTCGGCGAGGGCCTTGACGCGGCCATGGTAGATACGGCCACCACGATCGAAAGCGACCTTGGTGATGCCGGCCTCGATGGCACGCTTGCCAACGAGCTGACCGACCTTCTCCGCAGCCTCCTTGTTCGAGGTGTGGGTGCCCTTGAACTCGGCCTCGAGGGTCGAGGCGGAGACGAGCGTCAGGCTGGAGCCCTTGCTGTCGTCGATGATCTGGGCATAGATGTTGGCGTTAGTACGGGTCACGCGAAGACGCGGACGCTCGGCAGTACCCGAGACCTTGCCGCGAACACGACGCTGACGACGCTTGAGGCCTTCCAGCTTCGCCTTATGCTTGTTCATACGTAAACTCCTAAAAAGGTTGATCTTGCCAGCACCTAACGGGGTGCTGGTCTTATGCGAGTAAGTCGGTTACGACTACTTGGCGGCCTTACCCAGCTTGCGGCGGATGTGCTCGCCAACATAGTGGATACCCTTGCCCTTATAAGGCTCGGGAGGACGATGGCCGCGGATCTCAGCGGCGATCTGACCGACCTGCTGCTTGTTGATACCCTTGACGTTCACGTGGGTGTTGTCGGGAACCTCGAAGGTGATGCCCTCGGGAGCCTCGACGATCACGGGGTGCGAGAAGCCCAGGGAGAACTCGAGGTTCTTACCCTTCTGCTGCACGCGGTAACCGACGCCGGCGAGCTCGAGCTTCTTCTCGAAGCCCTCGGAAACGCCAACAACCATGTTGTGGATGAGGGCGCGGGTGAGGCCGTGGCGGGCACGGGTCTCACGCTCGTCGTCGGGACGGGAAACGGTGAGGACGTTGTCCTCGACGTTGATGGTGAGCTTCTCAAAAACATCGAGCTCGAGCTGGCCCTTGGGGCCCTTGACGACAACGTTGTTGCCGTTGACTGCCACTTCGACTCCGGCGGGAATCTGGACAGGCTTATTACCGATACGAGACACGGTGATCTCCTTTCCTTCTACCTACCGACCGAATTACCAGACGTAAGCGATGATCTCGCCGCCGACGTTGTGCTTGCGAGCATCGCGGTCGGTCATAACGCCATGGCTGGTGGAAATAATGGCGGTACCAAGGCCACCGCGGACGCGGGGCATGTCGGCAACGCCGGTGTACTTACGCAGGCCCGGCTTGGAAATGCGGCGGATGCCGTTGATGACCTTAGCCTTCTTGGGACCATACTTAAGCGTGATGTGCAGAGTCTTCTGGGGAACGGTGTCCTCGACATCGTAGCCCTCGATGTAGCCCTCCTCGTGCAGAACACGAGCGATCTCGACGAGCTTCTTGCTGCTCGGCATGGAGACCGTGGCCTTGTTCACAGAGTTAGCGTTACGGATGCGCGTAAGCATATCTGCGATCGGGTCTGTAAGGTTCATACAGATTCTCCTTCGTTCTTGATGAACACGTGCTCTTGGTTCTTCGCCGCCCTTAACGGCAAAGCCTAACTAGCGCGTTTTCCCTGTTCCAAACGGATGCTTGAAACGCTGGTAGTGACTTACCAGCTGGCCTTCTTAACGCCGGGAAGCTCGCCCTTGAGTGCAAGCTCGCGGAAGCAGACACGGCACAGGCCGAACTTGCGGTACACAGAGTGCGGACGGCCGCAGCGCTGGCAGCGCGTGTACTCACGAGTAGAGAACTTCTGCTTGCGATTGCACTTGACGATCATCGATGTCTTAGCCACTTATATCCTCCTCACATAGAGTATTGTTCGCCCCAAGCGCCGCCCCCTTCTGGGAACGGCGCTCATAGGGCAGGTGAACCTATTTCTTGAACGGGAAACCGAAGGCGTCCAGAAGGGCCTTGGCCTCCTCATCGGTATTGGCGGTGGTCACGAAAGTGATGTCCATACCACGCTGGTGATCGACGGAGTCGAAGTCGATCTCGGGGAAGATGAGCTGCTCGGTGACGCCCATGGAGAAGTTACCACGGCCGTCGAAGCTCTTGGCGGAGATGCCGCGGAAGTCGCGGATACGGGGAATCGCGACGGAGGTCAGACGATCGAAGAACTCCCACATACGGTCGCCACGCAGGGTAACCTTGCAGCCGATCGGCATACCAGCGCGCAGGCGGAAGGTAGCGATGGACTTGCGGGCACGGGTGATCATCGGCTGCTGGCCGGTGATGGCGCGCAGGTCGCGCACGGCACCGTCGATGGCCTTGGAATCGGTAGCGGCCTCGCCGACACCCATGTTCACGACGATCTTCTCAAACTTGGGGATCATCATGACGTTCTCGTACTGGAACTTGTCCTGAAGCTGCTGCTTGACCTCGTTGTTGTACTTGGTCTTCAGACGCGGCACATACTTCTCTTCTGCCATTGTTCACTCCTTCTTGGGGTTTTAAGCACGGGGCGTGGCCACGATGGGTTGTCCTCGTGCCTCCTGGCTGCATCCGCGCCGCTCATGGCATTTCGCGGTTTGGACTCGACGCAGCAGGAGCCGACAAAACAATCGGTACTATACGCGCATTGGGTGCGTATTTCCAGAAAAACCTCGTCTGCCTGCACAACTCCACAACTCCCCCGCACAAATTGATCCCTAGGGCACGGAGGAAAACAGCAGTTGCGGTGAGATAGGGACTGTTTGATGGCTTAAAAGGCTTAAACAGTCCCTATTCCACCGCAACTCATATATGGGGCGTTATTTTTGGCGCGGGAGGACCAGGTTGAGGATCACAGCAACGAGCGCGGCGACGGCAATGGAGGATCCGCCAAAAACGGTGCCGACCCATGCGGGGAATCCAGCGCCGGCAAGCGCGCCGGCCGTGCGCTCAATGCCCGTGCCAAAGGCGATAGAGAGACCCATGAGCGTGGTATCGCGCTGAGACAGGCCGTGGCGGGCAAACATGACCACACCGTTCATACCGATGGTCGCGAACACGCCAATCGTGGCGCCACCGATGACCGGCTGCGGAATAGACGTGAGCACCGCCGCACACTTGGGCAGCAGGCCCGCGATGAGCAGGATGGCAGCCGCAAGCGTAAAGACCATGCGGTTGACGACCTTGTTCTCGGCGATAATGCCCACATTCTGGCCAAAGGTTGCCGTGGGGACGCCGCCAAAAAAGCCTGACAGCATACCGACCAGGCCGTTGGCGATCAGGCCACCCGAGATCTGGCTATCGGTCGCAGGGGTATCGAGCGCAGCGGACGACACGGCGGCAAACTCGCCCATGACCTGTACTGCGTTGACAATGGCGACAACGCCCACAACGGCGCACGCGGCCGGGTCGAACACCAGGCGATGGGCGCCCAGGGCCGGCGGGGCGAACCAGCTGGCGGTCGCGATGGCCGAGAAATCGACCATGCCCAACACCGCAGCCAAAACAAAGCCCGCGCAGATACTAGCCAGGATGCTGCCCAGCCTAAGCGCGCCCTTGCCGTAGTTGCCAGCCATAAAGGTGACGACGAACGTCACAAGTGCGACGGCCCAGTTGGTGACACTGCCAAAATCGGCCGCGCCCTCCCCGCCCGCCATGGAGGCAACTGCCACTGGGCATAGCGACAGGCCAATGACAAAGATGACGGTGCCAAGCACCGGGGCCGGAAACAGAAAACTCACGCGCCTAAACAGTAGGCCGAAGAGTGCGACGAGCGCGCCGCCGATTACCTGGGCGCCCAGTACGGCCTCAAAACCAAGCTCAAGACCGACTGCCTTGAGCGCCGGCACGAAGGTAAAGCTCGCACCCATCACAATGGGCAGGCCCGAACCGACGACACCTTTTATGGGAAACTGTTGAAGGAAAATGTCAATCGCCGAGAGGACGAGCGACGCCTGGATGACAGCGGCTTCCTCTTGAGGGGTAAAGCCACAGACCGACGCGATAATGATGGCGGGCGTGACGATACCCGCGAATGCCGCCAGCACATGCTGCAGTGCATGGGGTAATACCTGCACAAACGAAACTTTTCCCGTACGCTCGAACAGGGCATCCCCTGCTGCCGACTCTGCCATTTGCGCCTCCCATACCCTAGGCAGCGGCCCCATGCCGCTCAACGGTCGGACATTATAGGGCATATGGCACAGGTAGCATTTTGACCCGCATGCGGCAGAGGGCTGGGGCAGCTCATTTGGGATGCGACTAGCGCTTGCGGGGGACGAGTTTGGTGCGACGCAGGTGGATCATCTCGGCGGCGATGGAGATGGCGATCTCCTCGGGGTCCTCGGCCTCGATGGCGACACCGATCGGCAGGTGCAGCTCGTCGATCTGGCCCTGCGTGAAGCCCTCCTGCTCCAGGCGGGCGCGCACAAAGGCGGTCTTGCGGCGCGAGCCCAGGCAGCCCAGATAGGCGGGTTTAGCGCGCGTGGCCTGAATCACCACGTCGATATCGGACTTGTGACCCGCCGTGGCGACGACCACCAAGTCGCGCGGGCCGATGGGGCACAGCTCGCTCAGGTTCTTATAATCGACCAGACGACGGTCGTAGACGCCGGGCACCCATTCGGGGGTCAGCGTGCCGGGGCGGTCGTCGCAAGCCACGACGGCAAAGCCCGCCGCCGTGAGCACCCGCGCCGTCGCAGCGCCCACGTGGCCGCAGCCAAAGATATAGGTCAGGCCCTCGGGGCAGAGCGTCTCGATGTGCGCCGGGGGAATCTCGGAGGCGGCGTTGGTGTAGGTGACCTTACTCCCCTCCTCCACCAGCGAAAGCTCGGGGCAGCCGGCAATGGTATGGCGCGATGTCTCGCCATGGTACTCAACCACATCGCCCTCGAGCGCGCTCGCGATAAACGGCTCAAAGTCGATGACGAAGTCGCCGATGCGCCGATAGGCCAAGACGTCGGCAACCGACTGGAACAACGGTGCCTGGGTCGAGTCCAGATGCAGGTAGCACAGGCAGATGGCCCCGCCGCAGATCATGCCGGTATCGGAGTTCTCGCCGCCCATGGTGTAGCGGACCAGACGCGATTGCCCTGCGGCCAGCAGCTCGCGCGCCTCGTCCAGCGCAAAAAGCTCAATCTTGCCGCCGCCGATGGTGCCCGCTTGGCTGCCATCGGCAAAGACGGCCATCCAGGCGCCCACGCCGCGTGGTGATGACCCCGCCGTACCGGCCACGACCACGAGCTCGCACGTCTCGCCAGCACGCAGGGCGGCAAGCGCCGCATTCACAACATCGAGCTTTTCCATTGCCGCCTTCTATCCTCTAAAGACATCGGTGAGCATAGCGAGTGCCTCGAGCACGCCGCCGCCGACCGATGTCGCCTTGTCCGAAATATAGTTGATGTAGCTGGCGTCGCCGCGCGGATCGACATCGGCGCATTTAAAGCCCTCAGTCACCTGCACGCCGTTCGCCAAAAGCCCGCGCAGACAGCCATCGATCTGCGTGCACATGGGCGTATCGCCCGCGTAGCCAATCACGTCTCCGGCGCTCACGATGTCGCCGATTGCGCGGTCGGACCGAAACACGCCGGCGGCGGGGCTGTGGATAACACGTTCCTTGCCATAGCCGGCGATAATGCCCGGCACGCCCGTGTTAGGCTGGGGCGAACCTTGGGTAATGACACGGCCGAGAAAATGCCCGCGCATGGTCTCGACCACGGCGTCGCAGTCAACCGGCGCGGTAAAGCCCGGCCCCACGGCGATGACGGCGGGCGCCATGTCGCGCGTGGTGCCCAAGTTGCGCTTAGCCAAAATCGCGTCGACCACAGCCGCGGGTTTCAGCTCGCCGATCATCTTGGCCTGGGGGTCTACCACAACGGCGACGTCTCCAGCCTCGGCAATCGCAAGCGCCTCAGCCGGCGTCTGTGCCAAGCGAGCGCGAATGCCCTCGACCTGGACCTCGCCCAGGCGAATGGCCTCGCAAAAACTGATTGTGCGGCGGATGCACGTGGGAACCGCGATATCGGCCATGACAACCGACACGCCGGCGCGCACCAAACGGGCAGCGACACCCGTGGCGATATCGCCGGCGCCGCGAACATAAACGAGCATTCCCGGGGCACCTCCCTGTGCTACGGTTTGAGCAGAGCAAAAGCGGTTCGACCGCTACTCTGATGATTATTTATTATCACAGTATTATACGGCGGTGAACAGATGGAAACGGTTAGCGGCAATCTTGCCTCGGCGCTCAGGATCGAGCCGGGCATTACCGCGATTATCGGCAGCGGCGGCAAGTCGACCTTGCTCAAGACGCTGGGTCTTGAGCTCATGCGCGCTGGCGGCCGCGTGCTCCTCTGTACCACCACGCATATGCTTCCCGTTGCCGGCGTGCCATGGGACGGGTCGAATCGTCGCCTGGACGCCGCACCTTGGAAGCCAGGTGCCTTACACGCCCCCGGCTGCACCTGCGAGGCCTGCGCGGGCCTTGTGCGCGGAAGCATCTGCCAGGCAGGCGTCTTGGACCCGGAGACAGGCAAGCTCTCCGCCCCCGCTGAGCCGCTCGACCAGCTGGCGCAGCGCTTTGACTATGTGTTGGCCGAGGCAGATGGCAGCAAGCGACTCCCGCTCAAGGCGCATGCCGCCTGGGAGCCGGTAATTCCCGCCGCCACGGCAAACGTTGTCTGGGTCGTCGGCGCCTCAGGGCTGGGCAAGCCCGTCGCCAAGGTTGTCCACCGCCCCGAGCTCTTCTGCGAGCGCTGCGGCTGCGAGCCCACCGACGCTGCCACCCCAGAGCGCGTCGCCATGGTGCTCAATGCCGAGCTGCAGATGCTGAACCTCGACAATGCCCGCATCATGCTCAACCAAGTCGACACGCTTGCCGATCCAACGATGGCAGATTGCTTCGAGGCAGCCCTCGGCCGCCCCCTCATCGCCACCAGCCTCCAGGGGTAGCAAATTTGGGACGGGGCTCTTTTTGCTACCCCGTCCCAAAAAATCATCTCCCAAATTAGCTACCCCGGCGGTCTTCCCGTTAGCGGGGCACGTAGCGGCCGGGTTGGGCTCCGGTGGGCTCGCCGTCGCGCGCAGCCAGCACGCCGTTCACAAACACGGCCTTGGCGCGGCCGTGCGCCTCAAAGCCCTCGAGCGGCGTATAGTCCACAGCCTGATGCTGCGTCGCGGCGCTAATCGTCCAGCGCGCCTTGGGATCCCACACGCACACGTCGGCATCGGAGCCCTCGGCAAGACAGCCCTTGCGCGGATACATGCCAAAGACGCGCGCCGGGTTCTCGCTCATCAAGCGGCACAGATCCTCGGGGCCCAGCTGTCCCTCAAAACTCGTAGCGATCGCGACGGGGCGATGCTCCACACCGGGCCCGCCGTTGGGAATCGCGCGGAAGTCATCGCGCCCGCGGTCCTTTTGCCCGTGCAGGTTAAAGCTGCAGTGGTCGGTCGCAATCGTATCGATCTCGCCGGCCACAAGCGCCTCGCGCAGTGCCGCACGGTCGCCGGCATGGCGCAGCGGCGGGCTCATCACATACTTGGCGCCCGCAAAGCCGTCCTCGCCCTGCTCCAAGTAGCGCGTATCGTCGAGCATCAGATATTGAGGACAGGTCTCGACATAGATGTTCTTCTGCCCGCGCGCTTTGGCAGCGCGAATGGCCTCGAGCCCCAACTTGGTCGAAAGGTGTACCACGTTGACCGGTGCGTCGCCGGCCAGGTGTGCCAGATACAGCAGACGGCTCACGGCCTCGGCCTCGCACACATCCGGACGGCTGAGCGCATGGCCCTCGGGCCCGTGGATACCCTGCTCAAACACGCGCTTCTGCAGCTCATTCACCAGCGTACCGTTCTCGCAATGCACGCACAGTATGCCGCCAATACGCTTGAGTTCCTCCAGCACCTCGAGCGTCTCGGCATCGTCCAGGCGCAGATGATCGTAGGCAAAGTAGGTCTTGAACGACGATACGCCCGCCTCGCGCATGGCCGAGAGGTCGGCGCGGTTGCGCTCGTTCCACTCGGCGAGTGCCATATGAAAGGCGTAGTTGGCCGTGCAGGTTCCGTCGGCGCGGCGATGCCACTCGGCCAAGGCATCGGGCATAGTCACGCCGCGATCGGCCGTCGCGTAGTCCACGATGGTCGTCGTACCGCCGCAGGCAGCCGCACGCGTACCGGTCTCAAAGCTATCGGCCGTCCAATCCATGCCGGTCCAGCACTGCATGTGCGTGTGGCCGTCGATAAAGCCCGGGAACACCCAGCAGCCCGCAGCATCCTCGACGGTATCGCCCTCGGCCGGCTCAATCGCCGCGGCAATCCGCACGATCTTATCGCCATCCATGGCAAGATCGGCGCGGCGAAGCCCCTGGGGCGTCACGAGCGCGCCGTTTTTGATGATGATCATAATTGCTCCTTATTAATTGATGCAGTTGGCCACGCGATCAAAATACGAGCAGGCGGCGATATGCTCCGTTATGCGTCGCTGTCCCTTGACGGTATCGACGTCCCACAGCTCGTAGGCACGCGCCTCGACCAGCACCACGTCGGTACGGTCCTTGAGGATCGAACCGCCGCCGTCCTTACCCTCAAGACACATAAGTGCATCGAACAGTTCCGCCGGAAAGAGCACCGGGCTCGAAGGCTCACCGTTGCACGCAAGACGCACCGGATACTTGCGGCCACGCTCATCAAACGCGCGAACCATGGCCTCAAAAGAATCCGAACTCACGAGCGGCTGGTCGCCCGGCAAAAAGAGGCAACCCTTCCAGCCGCGGCTCGCCCCCCACGAAAGGCCCGCACGGACGCTTTCGCTTCTGAGCTTGCCATCGTGCAGCACACACGGGCAATGCTTGTCCTCGCAAATCTGGGCGACCTCGGGCCAACGCGTCGAAACCACGACGTCAAAGCCCCGGGGAACCGAATCGATGGTCCGGGCAATCAGCGGCTTGCCATAGATATCGGCAAGCATCTTGTTAGAGCCAAACCGCTTGCCCTCGCCCGAAGCCATAATGACGCAACCAAGTTTCATGGCGATACCTCCCCTGAAACCATCGTACCCATAACTCGAGTCGCGGGGCATCTACATCGAAAGCGCTTATCCCGCACGCCCACGATGCAAAAAGGGGCACCCCGCCGGTTGGCAGAGCGCCCCCTTTACATGGCTTACCTCAGCCCAGCTTTAGGCCTGGAACCAACGGGCGGTGTTGCGCTCGTCGAGGGCCTTAAGGGTAGCGGCGGGATCGGCAACCTTCTGCAGGAACATCATGGCTGCGATGGCGTACGGCTTGTAGCTGGCCTCCTTGTACATGCCCACACGATGCATGTCAAAGACGTCGGCGTTGACCTCGCCGTGCTCGCAGGAGACACCGGAGATGTCGGCGGGCAGCGGATGCATAAAGATGGTGTCCTGGCCGTTGGCGGTCTTCTCCATGAGCTCGGTCGTGGAGCACCAATCCTGATGCGTAGCGTTCTGAGCGAGCAGCTCCTTCTCGAGCGCAGCGATGCCGGCGTCGTCGCCCTCGGCGTACAGGTTGGTACGCTTCTCCATGGCGGCAAACGGAGCCCAGCTCTTGGGGATCACGATGTCGGCGCCCTCGAAGGCCTCAGCCATGGTGTTGACCTGCTTAAAGGTGGTGCCGGACTCGGCGGCATAGCCCTTGGCACGCTCGACGACCTCGGGCATGAGGTCGTAGCCCTCGGGGTGGGCCAGGGTGACGTCCATGCCAAAGCGGGGCAGCAGGCTGATCAGCGACTGCGGGCAGGACAGCGGCTTGCCGTAAGAGGGCGAATAGGCCCAGGTGACGGCAACCTTCTTGCCCTTGAGGTTCTCAAGACCGCCAAACTCGTTGATGAGGTAGAGCATGTCGGCAGAGGACTGCGTGGGGTGGTCGGAATCGGACTGCAGAGAGATGAGCGTGGGACGGTGATCCAGAACGCCGTCCTCGTAAGCCTGCTGGACAGACTCGGAGACCTCGGCCATGTAGGCGTCGCCCTTGCCGATGTACATGTCGTCGCGGATGCCGAAGACGTCGGCCATGAAGGAGATCATGGTAGCGGTCTCGCGAACGGTCTCGCCGTGAGCGATCTGGGACTTCTTCTCGTCCAGGTCCTGCAGCTCAAGGCCGAGCAGGTTGGCTGCCTTAGAGAAGGAGAAGCGCGTACGGGTGGAGTTGTCGCGGAACAGCGAGACGGCCAGACCCGAATCGAAGATCTTGGACGAAACGTTGTTCTCGCGCAGCTCGCGCAGGGCGTCGGCGACGATGTAGAGCGCCTTGAGCTCATCGGTGGTCTTGTCCCAGGTGTGCAGGAAGTCGCTGCCGTACATGCCCTTAAAATCGAGGCCGTTCAGCTGCTCGACGAGCTCGGTAAACTTGGCGTCCATGTAAATATCCTTTCCATAGATGAAACGATCGCAATGAGTAGATGTGCTCCGGCATGCGCGTGTGGCTAGAACATGCAGAGCGCTATGACGAGGACCCGCTACCGTTGAGGAAGCATGGGAGATAACGACCGCGGGCCCCAAGTCAACAGGGGGTGCCGGGGACACAGGCTGTCCCCGGCTCAACAAGATCAAGGAATGGGACTAGTCGATCTTGTTGTTGGTCAGACCAGCGCGGAACACGGTAGCGTCGCCATCGGCCTGGCTCGGATCGTAGAGGTTCAGGGCAGCCACATACATGGCGGCAGCGGTGACCAGGTCGTCCTTGTAGGTGACCTCGTTGGGAGCGTGAGCCTGAGACTCGGCACCCGGGCCAAAGCCCACGCAGGGGATGCCATAGCGGCCCTGGATGGAGACGCAGTTCGTGGAGAAGGTCCACTTGTCGCACAGCGGACGACCGGTGCGCTTGTCCATGCTGGGCTCGCAGCCGATGCGCTCGTCACCGAACATGGCCTTGTGGGCGTCGACGAGGGCCTTGACGTGCGGAGCGGTCTCCTTGTTGATCCACGTGGGGAAGTAAGCCTCGGTCTCGTAGACCTCGCCGGTCCAGGACGGACGGTCGTACATGTACATGGAGACCTTCACGTCGTCGCCGTACTTCTTGGCGGCCGGCAGGTTGCGGATCTCGTCCAGGCAGGACTCCCAGGTCTCGCCGGCGGTCATGCGACGGTCGATGGAGATGGCGCAGGAGTCAGCGACAGCGCAGCGGCTGGGGCTGGTGTAGAAGATCTGGCTGACGGTGCAGGTGCCGCGGCCCAGGAAGCGGGCGTCCTCGAAGTGCTCGGGGTTGTACTTGGGGTCGAGCATCTTGACGAGGCCCTTGATGTCGGTCGACTCGTCGCAGCCGTTGTTGTTGAGGGCGCGGACGTCGGCGATGATGTCGGCCATCTTGTAGATGGCGTTGTCACCGCGGTCGGGAGCGGAACCGTGGCAGGAGGTGCCGTGAACGTCGACGCGGATCTCCATGCGGCCGCGGTGACCGCGATAGATGCCGCCGTCGGTGGGCTCAGTGGAAATGACGAACTCGGGCTTAATGCCGTCCTTGTTGTAGATGTACTGCCAGCACATGCCGTCGCAGTCCTCTTCCTGGACGGTACCGACGACCATGATCTTGTAGCCCTCGGGGATGAGGCCCATGTCCTTCATCATCTTGGCAGCGTAGGTAGCAGAAGCCATGCCGCCCTCCTGGTCGGAGCCGCCGCGGCCGTAGATGATCTCGTCGGTCTCGTAGCCCTCATAGGGATCGGCATCCCAGTTCTCGATGTTGCCGATGCCGACGGTGTCGATGTGGGAGTCGATGGCGATAATCTTGTCGCCCTCGCCCATAAAGCCCATAACGTTGCCCAGGCCGTCGACCTTGACCTCGTCATAGCCAAGGCTCTCCATCTCGGCCTTGATGCAAGCGACAACCTCGCCCTCCTCGCAGGACTCAGAGGGGTGAGAGATCATAGCGCGCAGGAAGCGAGTCATATCAGCACGATGGGACTCCGCAGCAGCCTTGATAGCGTCGAAATCGAGTTCTTTAGCCATTGTTCATAACCTTTCAAACGAAGGAATCTACCTGTGAGGTGGCGGAGCGATACCTATTTGCTCCGCTGCTCGGACAGTCCTGCGCAAGACGGAAAGCACATTAAGTGCTTTCCTTTGCGTGCGGAACTCGCGACGGAGCAAATAGGTATCGCTCCGCCTCCCGGGTTCATACATCTGCAGGACATAGGGGGTCTAATAGGAATTTGGCGCGGCGCGTTGCGCCGCCCAACGATTAACAAGTGGGATATTCGCCTTCCCAAACAATGCGGCGATACTGGTCGGGGTCCGTGTCACCTTCCGTGGAGAAGCAGAGCACGGAGCTTGTCTTGTCCAGACCGATGAGCTCTTTGAGCTCGGCGTACTCGGGATCGAGCATGAGGGTCTCGACCAGGCCGGTGGTCACGGCGCCGGACTCGCCGGAGATGACGCGCGGGTCGCCCTTCTCGGGAGCGCCCAGGGTGCGCATGCCGCGAGCGGTGACCCAGTCGGGGCAGGACACGAAGGCGGTGGTGTGGTTGCGCAGGATATCCCAGCCAAGGATGTTGGGCTCGCCGCAGCACAGGCCGGCCATGATGGAGGGCATGTCGCCGTCCACGATACGCGGGTCGCCGTCGCCGGCGGCAGCGCCCTTGTACAGGCAGGCGGCCGGTGCGCACTCAACCACGACGAAGGTGGGCGGGTTATCGGGATACAGGTTGGTGAAGTAGCCCACCACGGCGCCGGCCAGCGAGCCCACGCCAGCCTGGACAAAGACGTGCGTCGGGCGGTTGATAGCCATCTCGCGCAGCTGCTCGGCAGCCTCGGAAGCCATGGTGCCGTAACCCTCCATGATCCAGGACGGGATCTTCTCGTAGCCCTCCCAGGCGGTGTCCTGAACGATGACGCCGCGCTCGCAGGCGTCGGCCTCGGCGGCGGCCATGCGCACGCACTCGTCGTAGTTGACCTCTTCGATGGTCACCGTGGCGCCCTCGGCGGCAATGTTATCGAAGCGGGGCTTGGTGGAACCCTTGGGCATGTGCACGACGGCCTTCTGGCCCAGCTTGTTGGCAGCCCATGCCACGCCGCGGCCATGGTTGCCGTCGGTGGCGGTAAAGAAGGTAGCCTGGCCAAAGTCCTCGGCCAGCTGATCGGAGGTCAGGTAATCGAAGGTGCAGTCGGCAACGTCCTTGCCGGTCTCGTCGGCAATATAGTTGGCCATGGCAAACGAGCCGCCCAGGACCTTAAAGGCGTTGAGGCCAAAGCGATAGCTCTCGTCCTTAACGCACAGGTTGGACAGGCCCAGGCGCGCGGCCTGGCCGTCCAGGCGGGCAAGCGGAGTAACGGTGTACTGAGGGAACGACTGGTGGAAGGCGCGGGCCTTCTTCACGTGGTCGAGGCTCATGATTCCCAAGTGCTTGTCATCGCTCTTGGGCATCGTGTTGCCCGCCCACTGGATCTTATCGGCCATACGGTGAACTCCTTAAGTCCTCTCTTGCCGGCCCCCGCATACGCGTTTCAGCCCGATCCCATTCACACGGCTGAACTTTTATGTGGATGCCAAACAAAAAGTTTGTTAGTAATGTTCTATCACACTTTTTGATTGGATAACCTAACAAATTGTTAGTTGCCGCAATCGGTACCTTTTCGCCGCCGAACGGTCACATAACGCAGCAACGCTTTCGTTATTTGCGAACAAGTGTGGTTTATGGCAAAGTGTGCCCAAACTAATTTTTAGGAAGGCACCCATGACCCCCGCACAGATTGAGTTTTACAAGCGCCTTGCACACGGTCTGGCGCTCCAATTTGGCCCCAACTGCGAAGTCGTCGTCCACGATCTGGAGACCGAGGACGTGGACCACTCCATCGTAGTGATCGAAAATGGCCACGTCAGCGGGCGCAAACTGGGTGACGGCCCCAGCCATATCGTGTTTGAGTCCATGCACGAGGGCACCACCGACGTACACGACCGCGAGCCGTACCTCACTAAAACCACCGATGGCAAGCTGCTCAAGTCCTCGACCATCTTTATCCGCAACGACGAAGGCAAGCCCGTCGGCATTTTGGGCATCAACTTTGACATTACGCTTATGAAGGCTTTTGAGCGTTCGCTCGACGCCTTTACCGGCACCGGCGGCACGGGCTACACCGAGCCCGAGCCCATTACCAAGAACATCGGCGACCTGCTCGAGGACCTGCTGCACGAGTGCGAGCAGTTTGTGGGCAAGCCCGCGGCGCTCATGACCAAAGACGAGCGCATTCGTGCCATTGGCTACCTCGACCGTCGCGGCGCCTTCCTCATTTCCAAGTCGAGCGAGCGCGCCTGCGAGTTCTTTGGCATCTCCAAGTACAGCTTCTATAGCTACCTCAATGAGGCCAAGGCGGCGGCCGACGACAAGTAGGCACTCGCCTAGATTGCCCCTCCCCTTTTGAGCGCGAGTTCTGGAAAGCTCGAATCCAAGACCGAGCCGCTTGGGAAGTTCCATATAATCGATGTCATTAGTATTTCGAAAGGGTGGAATAGAATGGCGTTGAGCAAGGCATCATGCACCGGTCGCGGATTGATTCCGGCAATTGGTGGACATGTGCACCGCATGTTCGATGAGGGTGAAGACGACCTGTTTTCGCTGAGCCTTGACGACGTGATGGATGATCGCCCGTGGACCGCCGACGAACTCATGGGCGGTGGGGCTCGCCCGTCAAGCCCCAATCCCGCACTTGCGCCTAAGCCCGCATCTGCGCCGACTCCTGCGCAGCCGCCTGTTTCGACGCCCGCATCTACGCCCGCACCCATTTCGGCGCCCGCGCCCGCTCCCCGCCCCGCAAGCGACCCGTCCGAGACGGCGGCATTTCTCGCTGCAGCGACGCAGGGCAAATCGGCCGACAGCACCGTTATGTACAGCGCCCAGCAGTTGCCTGTTCCTGCGGCACGCAAGCCTCCGATCACAAGGCTCGATGAGCCCGTTGCCCATCAGGTTGCCTACGATTCCTGGGCTGCAGCCGATCTGGATGAGACCTCAACCGGCATGCCGGTGCTCGACGTTCCAGTTAACCCGCTTTTTGCCGCCAACACGAGCGCCGCGGATTATGAGGGCGGTGCGGCATATTCCGATTATTCCGATAGCCATACTGGCACCGGTCGCATCGAGACCGAGGATTATGGCACCGCATCGAGCAATTATCTCAACGATCCGTACGCTGCCGCGCCTGCACCGGAATATGACCCGGAGGCCGCGTCCGCGCCGGCGTATACCAAAAGCACGGGCGAAGAGCGCTTCGCCGATTATTACGCCGAGGAAAAGGCGCTGCGTTTCTCGGAATTTCCGCAGGCAGTCAAGGTTGCCTTTATCGCCATTGTCATTGCCCTGCTCGGCGTCATTGCGTTTGAGGGATTCCA
>CAUBMI010000040.1 GCA_958436995.1 uncultured Collinsella sp. | reverse complement strand
CGGTTTACTACGATGAATTCGACATTCCCGACCATGACTGCATTTTTCTAAATATTGCAAGCGTTCTACCTGCGGTTTTGTAAGCGCGCAATTTGCCGTGGTCGAAGGCTGGCGATTCATCGTAGTAAACCGGCATAGTTTTGAAATGGCACCATATCGGTAACAGCCATTTTGCTATGCCGGTGCGGTTGGTCGTCGGGCAACTACCCTCGCAGGTAGGCGATGGCGATTTGGGTGCGGTTGCGCAGGCCCATTTTGGCAAGGATTGAACTGATGTGGTTGCGTACGGTGCCTTCGCCCATATAGGCGGTGGCGGCAATCTCCTTATTGTCGAGGCCGCGGGCGATGAGCTCTGCGACTTCGAACTCGCGGTCGGTCAGGCCGGCAAAGGCCGCGGGCCGGCGGGGCGTGCTCGCCTCGACGTCCGTTCCGTCAAAATCGATATCCTCGATCGCCTTGCCCTCGAGCACGCGTTTGCCGTCCATGACCTGCGCCAACGCCGGAGGAATGGCGGCGATATCGGTTTTAATCAGGTAGCCGCGGGCGCCCAGCTTGAGCGCCGACACAATGTACTCGTCATCCGAGAATGTCGTCAGAAACACGACGCGTGCCGCGGGGTCACGCTCAAGGATTTCGCGTGCCGCCGAAAGTCCGTCACGCCCCGGCATCTGGATGTCGAGCAGTGCGATATCGGGTGCGTGTTCGGCGTAGAGCGCCACCGCGTCGTTGCCGTTGGCACCGGTGCCCACCACTTCGATCTGTGGCTGGGCGCCCAGGATTATCTTGAGCGAATCGACCACCAAGCGGTCGTCGTCAACAACAATGAGCCTCATCGGTCCTCATCTCCTTGCTGTTTGGGAACGGTGGCAAACACGCGCCAGCCACCGGCGCCGGCACGCGGGCCGGCGGTGAAAGTGCCGCCAAGCGCCTCGACGCGCTCGCGCATGGAGCCGAGCCCCATGCCCTCCGCGGCGCCGCGGCCGCTTGCTTGGACCCCGCTCGTGCCATCATCGGTGACGATGAGCTGGTAAAACGACGGATGCTCCATGCACCGTACGGCGACGGTCTGGGCGCAAGCGTGGCGCATGGTGTTGGAGAGCGCCTCGCGCAGGACCGCTGCAAAGCAGTTGGCGACGTTTGCGGGCGCATGTTCGGCCATAACTTCAAGCTCAATCTGCGGGCCGCCGTCCGAGCGCGCGCCTTCAACAATGCGTTCGAGCTGCACGGAAAGGTCGACAGCGTTGTCGTTGAGCGCGTGGACGCTGGCGCGCACAAGCTGGAGCGCCTCGTCAACCGTGCGTTTAACGTCGGCGAAATCGGCGGCGACGCCGGGCTCGTCGGCGTGCACGACGCGCAGGGCCTCGGTCTGCAGCGAGGCACGCGTGAGCTGGTGCCCGACGTTATCGTGAATCTCGCGCGCGATGCGGGCACGCTCGGCGAGCGTCGCGAGCTCGACTTCGTAGTCCTGGCGATCGGCAAGGTCGCGGTTGCGCGCTTCGAGCGCGAGGGCTCGTTCCTGCAGCTCGTCACGGGTACGGCGCATGCGCTGCTGCTCGCGCTCCAACTGGGCGGTACGTAGCGATAGCAAGGTAGCAGCAACCGAAAGGATGGCAGTCAGCAGGAGCGTTCGGGCGGTGAGCGCATCGGCGCGAAGGTCCGCGACGAGCGCAAAAACAAAGGCGACGCCAATGCCCAGCGCGACCCAGGCGTGCTCACGGCGCACCCGCCGCGCGATGTCATAGAGGGCGAGAGGCGCAAACGGCACAAACGGCGGCACGAAGACGGCCGCGATGATGTAAGCGTAACTCGCGGCTTCGCTGGCGTGACGGGCGCGTTCTCCCTGCGCGAGCTCGGCCAGCGAGGTGGCAATAACGCCAAGGCAAAACGCCGCGACCAGGCGAGCGTCCACAGCAAGGCCTGTGGCGGCTGCGATGCAGCACGCCAGCACGATCGATTTGTCGAAAAGCCTGTTCATACGGGTATTGTACGCGAAGCCGCGCGTGGTGGAGGGGCCGCCTGCGCAACCGTGACATTCCTCCCGCGCGGCAAATCGGCGTTGATCGCTCGCGCGAGCGGGGGTTTCGCCTCCGCCCCCCGCACTCGTGACAAAGCTCACTGGTGCGCGCCGCCCGCTCCTGCGATGATGAAATCGTACCGGGCCACGACCAACAGAAGGGCCGCCTCATGACAGGCATCGTCCATGTCGAAAACCTCGTCAAGCGCTACGACGACCTTATTGCGCTCGACCACTTTAATCTGAGCATCGCCCCCGGCGAGATCTTTGGCCTGCTCGGCCCCAATGGCTCGGGCAAGACCACGTCCATCAACTGCATTTTGCAGCTGCTTTCCTACGACAAAGGCACCATCGAGCTGTTCGGCGAGCCCATGACGCCCATGCGTTACGACCTCAAGCGCCGCATCGGCGTGGTGCCGCAGCAGGTGGCAGTGTTCGACGAGCTCACCGTGCGCGAGAACATCGACTATTTCTGTAGCCTCTACGTCAACGACCGCAAGCGCCGCCGTGCGCTCGTGGACGAGGCGATCGACTTCGTCGGTCTGGGCGACTTTACCAAGTTCCGCCCCGGCAAGCTCTCGGGCGGCCTGGCGCGCCGCCTCAACATTGCCTGCGGCATCGCGCACAAGCCCGAGCTCATCTTTTTTGACGAGCCCACGGTGGCGGTCGACCCACAGAGCCGCAACGCCATCCTGGAGGGCATCTGCCGCCTGCGCGACGAGGGCGCCACGGTGGTGTATACCAGCCATTACATGGAGGAAGTCGAGCAGATCTGCAGCCGCATCATGATCATGGACGGCGGCCGCGTGCTGGCGCAGGGCACTAACGACGAGCTCAAGCGCATGATCCAGATGGGCGAGCGCGTGACTGTCGAGGTCGGCGCCGTCGAGACCGTCACGGTCGAGCGGCTGCGCGCCCTCGAGCATGTGCTCAGCGTTGAGCTGTCCAGCGGCGAACTTGTCTGCACCTGCGAGGCGAGCCCGCACAACCTGGTGGACATCCTCGACACGCTGCGCGCCGCCGACGTGGCGCTCGGCCGCGTGTGGAGCGAGCCGCCGACCCTCAACGACGTGTTCCTCGAGATCACCGGCCGCGAGCTGCGCGACTAGGGGGCGGCCATGTTCAACACCATCATCACCACGCTCAAGACGCTATTGCGTCGACCGAGTACATGGGTTTGGGGCGCGATCTTTCCCATTGCGCTTTCAACGATGTTCATGTTTATGTTTGCGAATCTGAGCTCCGACGGCAAGGTCGACCCGGTGCCGGTAGCCGTTGTCGCTGACGAAGCCTGGGGTGCTTCGTCCTTTAAGGACGTGGCGACCTCGCTTGCCAAGGAGGGCGACGATCGACTGCTCGAGATTCACGAGTGCGAGGATGTGACCGCCGCGAACCGTGCGCTCAAGGCCGGCGAGGTCGCGGGCATCTATACGGTTGATGCCGCGGGCACGCCCAGGCTCACGCTGCTATCGAGTTACGACAGCTCGCGCGCCTCGTCGGTGCTTACCGACCGCAGCATCCTTGAAACGGTGGCAAGCTCGTATACGCAAAATGCCGAGCTCATGTCCCAGATTGCCCAGGACAACCCGGCGGCGCTCGCCGATCCGGCGGCGGTTGCGCGCGCCCTGTCGCTCGAGGGCGGAACCCGCCGCGTGAGCCTGACTCGTGCCACGCCCGATGGCACGGTCATCTACTATTACGCGCTTTTTGGCTTGGTCGCGATGATGTCTGCCGAGTTTGCCGCCTTGAGCGTCGTCGATTTGCAGCCTAATCTGTCGGGCCTTGGCGCGCGCCGCTGCGTGGGCGGTCTTTCCAAGACGGCGTCGCTGGCCGGCATTTTTGTCGGCTCGTGGCTGGTTTCCTTTGCATCGATGGCGGTTGCGATCGGCTACGTGCGCCTGGTCGTGGGCGTCGACTTTGGCGGGCGCGAGGGGTTGTGCCTGCTGGGCGGGGCTGCATCCGCGCTTGCCGCCACGGGCCTGGGGCTTTTTGTGGGCACGCTTCCCGTTAAGGGCGGCAAGGCATCCAAGTCGGGCATCCTCACGGGCTTTGCCACCACGTGCGCCCTGTTCGCCGGCCTCTACGGCGAGCCGGCGATGGCGCTTGCCGACGACGTCGCCCGCGCTTGTCCGGTCGAGTGCTGGCTCAACCCCGTCAAGCTCATCTGCGACATGTTCAATCGCCTGTATTTCTTTGAGGACCTGGGGCCCTTCGCTGTTCGCGCCGGCGCGCTCGTCCTGATGGCCCTGGTGTTTGTCGCCGCCGCTACGCTGATCTTTGGAAGGAGCCGCTATGAGCACCTTTAAGACCGCGCTTCGCATGGCGCTGGCGCACCCGTTCTACCTGCTCATCTATACGGTGTTCATCTCGCTCATGGGCGTATTCATCGCGGCTTCGGTGAGCTGGAACTCGTCGCAGCTTACCGAGTACAAGCCCTACGACACCAACGTGATCGTGGTCGACCGCGACGATAGCGACCTTTCGCGGGCGCTTACCAAGCACCTGGGCTCACGCTTTGACCTGGTCACGGGCGTCGGCGACGACACATACGACCTTGCTGACGCGCTCTCCAAGAGCAACAGCGCCAAAGGCAGCGCCGACTGCGTGTTCTTTATCCCGGAGGGGTTTGAGGACGATCTTGTTGCAGCCGCCCGCGCGGGGGAGTCCCTGCCCAAGCTCGATGTGACCTACGGTGCCGGCACCATGGCGGCGGCGCTTTCGTCTGCCGAGGCCTCGCGGTGGATCTCGCTCGCGGGCGCTGCGGCCGCACTAGAGCCCGCTGCCTCCAACGGCGACGTCGCAAGGGCCGCCGAGCACGCGGCCGCAAAGCGCGCGGAGGTCCAGATCGAGCAGGTCAAGGTCGACTCGACTGCTGCTACCACGCTCGAGTCGTACTTCAACTTTGGCGCGTACGCGATCATCTCGTCGGTCATCGTGTCGGTGGGACTGGTGTTCTCGGGCATGAACGAGCCCGAGCGCGTGCGCCGCATGGATGCCAGCCCGGTCTCTGAGCGCCAGCGTTCGCTCGCTGTGTTCGCGGCCGCCGCCGTGCTCACCGTCTGCATCTGGCTCGTGTCGAGCATGATGGGCGTCGTGGGCTTTGCCAGCGCGGTTGCCGAGGTCGGCGTGGGTCGCGTGTGCCTGGCGCTGGCGGCAACGTTTGCCCTGGCGTGCACGCCGCTGGCCGTTGGCTTTACGCTGTCGAGCCTGGGCGCGCGCGAGGAGCTGCTCAACGGTGTGGGCAACCTGCTCGGCATGCTCATGACGTTTTTGGGCGGCGCCTGGATGCCGCTGTCGCTCATGGGCTCGGCCGTGCAGACGGTGGCGCACTTTGTGCCGACGTATTGGGTGAACGACGCGATCGGCAAGGCGCTCGCTTCGGACCTGACGTCCACCGTGCTGGGCGACATCGCCTGCGATCTGGGCGTCACGGTGCTCTTCGCCGCCGCCATCGCCGCCGTAGGCCTAGCCCTCGCACGCGCCAAATCCCACGCCTAGCCACCTAGTCATTGGGGACAGTCTTTGCCGATTCGCCGGCAGGGCTGGCAGGGACTGTCCCAATATGTCGGCACTTGGGGACGCTCCTTTCCTGCCGGCACTCATTGGGGACAGACTTAAATGGGCGATTTCACTCATTTAAGTCTGTCCCCAATGAGTAGGTTGGAAAAAAGTCGCGCACGTCGCTTAAAAATAGTTCGCCTAGGTTTACTATTAGCCTAGAAAGTAGCAGGTGGCTAACAACGGGGGATAAGATGGCGGCAAAGCGAGCCTACGTCCAGGTCAGCGGGCTTAAGAAACACTACGGCGACGGCGATGCACGCCTGACGGTACTCGATGGCATCGATACGTCCATCAATCGCGGCGAGATCTGCGTCATGCTGGGGCCCTCGGGCTCGGGCAAATCGACGTTTCTCAATCTCATCGGCGGCCTGGAGGATGCCGACGCCGGCTCCATCATGGTAGACGGCTGCGATCTCACGGCGCTCAAGCCCGCCGATCTGGGCGAGTACCGACGCCGCGAGCTGGGTTTTGTCTTTCAGTTCTACAACCTGGTGCCCGACCTTACCATCAAGGAAAACATCGAGGTCACGGCGCACCTGTCCAAAAACCCGCTCGACGTCGACGACCTGCTGCGCTCGCTGGGCCTCTACGAGCACCGCAATAAGTTCCCGCGCCAGGTCTCGGGCGGCCAGCAGCAGCGCTGCGCCATCGGCCGCGCGCTCGTCAAAAATCCGGGCCTGCTGCTGTGCGACGAGCCCACGGGCGCACTCGACTACAAGACATCCAAAGAAATCCTGCAGCTCATGGAGGACGTCAACCGTACCTACGGTTGCACCATCATCATCGTCACCCACAACGCCGCCATCGCGCGCATGGCCAACCGCGTGCTGCGCCTGCGCGACGGCCGCATTGTCGAGGACGAGCTCAACGCCGAGCCCGTGCCCGCCGCCGAGCTCGATTGGTAGGTGACGCCATGACACCTCTCGCAAAACGGCTCCCGCGCGAGTTGCGCCGCAATATCGGAAAGTACCTGGGCATCTTTTTGCTTATGTGCGGAAGCATCGCCCTCACGTCGGGCTTTTTGCTCGCGGCGCATTCCATCGGCTGCCTTATCGACGATATGCGCGACGAGTACACGATTGAGGACGGCCGCGTGACCACTTCCTTCGAGGCCACCGACGACCAGCTCAAGGCTGCCGAGGACGCGGCGGAAGATGTCGGCGGCGTCACGTTCTACAAAAACTTCTCTATCGACGCCATCATCAAAAAGGCGGCCGGCGACGACGGCACCAAGCGCACCCTGCGCACCTATGCGCATCGCACCAAGGTCGACATTGCGTCCTACTGCGAAGGCAGCCAGCCCAAAGCGGACGATGAGGTGGCAATCGACCGCGTCTTTGCTACCAACAACGACCTCGCCGTGGGTGATAAGGTCGAGCTCGAGGGGCGCACCTACACCATCTGCGGCATCATGACGCAGCCCGATAGCCAGGCGCTGTTCCTCAACAATTCGGATTTTACGGTGAACACCATTACCTATGGCGTCGCCGAGGTCAGCGACGCCGGGTTTGCCGCGCTCGAGGATGCCGGCGGCGCGCCCGCCTACACGTACTCCTTTACCTTTAACGACCGCGACCTCTCCACCGCCGAGCGCACCGATGCCGAACAGGATATGGTCGAGGCGCTGGTGGATGCCGATGCGCGCGTCGACGATCTTATCGATGCCGATTCCAACCAGGGCATTGGCTATGCGCGCGATGACGTGGACGGCGATTCAATGATGTGGATGACGTTGCTCGACATCATCATCGTGATCATGGCGTTTGTCTTTGTGGTGCTCACCGACGCCACCATCGAGGAGGAGAGCGCCATCATCGGCACGCTGCTCGCCAGCGGCTATCGCCGTCGCGAGATCGTGCTGCACTACCTTGCGCTTCCCGCCATCGTGGGCGTGCTCGCGGCACTTTTGGGCACCGCGCTCGGCGTTGCGTTCTTTACCGAGCCCATGCGCGGTCTCTACTACGGCTCGTACAGTCTGCCGCCCTTCCAGGTGTACTGGAGCTGGGAGATCTTTGTGAAGTGCGCTGTGGTCCCCGCCGCCGCGCTCATCCTCATCACGCTGGTGGGCCTGCTCCGCAAAATGGGCAAGACGCCGCTGCAGTTCCTTCGTCACGAGGCGAGTGGCAAGTCGGGTACCAAGCGCGGTCTGCAGCTGCCGGAACGCATGAGCTTTGTCTCGCGCTTTCGCCTGCGCGTCTTCCTGCGCAACCTGGGCAACTTCGCCACGCTCTTCGTGGGCATTGCGTTTGGGTCGCTGCTTTTGCTCTTTGGTCTGGCGATCCTGCCCACGATGACGCACTATGCGGACAACCTCGAGACGAGCCTGGTCGCCGAGCATCAGTACACGCTCAAGGCTCCGCTCGAGCTTGAGGGCACCGCCGAGGAGCGTGGGCAGTGGGCGGCACTCGAGCGCCTGCAGTCGGTGGACGGTGCGCTGCTCTCTGCCGCCCAGGATGCCGATGACGAGCTTGACGACGCGGCCGATGAGGCGCAGACGGCAGCCGATGCCGCGACCGCATCTCCGTCTGCCGAGAGCCTGACCGCGGCGCAGGACGCGCTTGCCAAGGTCCAGGACAAGAAGGATACGCTCTACGCGCGCCTTGACGATCTTGCCGATGCCCTCGGCTGCGACCGCGACGGGGCTATCGACCTGATCGACAAGGCCTCTAAGATCGACACCGACAACGACGACATTCACCCGGTCAACACGACCGACAACGGTGCGGGCGCAATCGCGCAGGCCGAGAAATATGCCGTTTACCAGCTGCAATACGACCGTGGCGATGGTAATGGTGAGGAGACGATTTCTGTCTGCGGCATCTCGGCAGACTCGCGCTACTGGAAGGACCTCAACGTCGGCGATGGGCGCGTCGTCTTTGGCGGCGGTCTGCTCGATAAGTTTGGCTGGAGCGAGGGCCAGAAGGTCACACTCAGCGACAAGTACGAGGGCGAGCATTATTCCCTTGAGTACGCGGGCAAGGACTGTGCCTGGGGCTCCAAGTCGGACATGAATATCTATATGAGTATCGACGACTTTAACGAGCTGTTCGACAGCGACGCCGCCTACTTTAACGGCTATGTGAGCGACGAGAAGCTCGACCTCGACGCGCGCTACTTTGCCGGCGACACCACGCCCGACGACATGCGCGCCGTGGGTGACCAGTTCATCGGCATGATGAGCAAAATGATCGGCATGATGGTCGGGCTCGCGGTGTTTATCTTCCTGCTGTTTATGTACCTGCTGACCAAGGCTGTGATCGACCACAGCGCCCGGTCGATTAGCTACATGAAGGTCTTTGGCTATCGAGATAGCGAGATCTCGCATCTGTACATCCGCTCGATCACGCTGTGCGTGGCGGCGTCGCTCGTGCTGAGCCTGCCGTTGATTATCTGCTCGCTTACGGCTATTTTCCGCTCCATGTTGCTCGCCTATAACGGCAATATCGAGATTTATGTGCCAAGCTGGTCCATGGCGGCGTGCGCAGGGATCGGCTTTGCAACGTACCTGGTCGTTGCGTTGCTGCACATGCGCTCCATCAGGCGCGTCAGCCTGGCCGAAGCTCTCAAGGTGCAAGAGTAGCCATTGGGGACGTTCTTAAACGACTAGTCATCGGGGACTGTCTTTGCCGGATCGCCGGCTCGTCGGCCGGGCTGGCAAGGACTGTCCCTGGCGGCACTCATGTCTGTCCCCAATGAGTGGCCAGGTGCGGCGCTTGACTTCAACCCCGCTTTAACGGGTACCATCCTCTATGTCTGTAACGCCATATAGACCGAGGGGAAATATCTATGACCGCAACTGCACCTGTCGCACCCGCCAAGGTGTACTTCACCAACCTGCGCACGCATGCTCGCGAGAGCCAGCTCGACAAGCTCAAGCGCCTCGTCCGTCGCGCTGGTATTGAGCAGATCGACTTTGAGAACAAGTTCGTCGCCATCAAGATTCACTTTGGCGAGCTGGGCAATCTGAGCTTTTTGCGCCCCAACTACGCCCGCGCCGTCGCGGATGTCGTGAAGGAGCTGGGCGGCAAGCCCTTCCTCACCGACTGCAACACGCTCTACGTCGGTAGCCGCAAAAACGCGCTCGAGCACATCGACACCGCCTACCAGAACGGCTTTACCCCGTACGCCACGGGCTGCCAGGTCATCATCGCCGACGGCCTCAAGGGCACCGACGAGGCGCTCGTCCCGGTCGAGGGCGGTGAGTACGTGCGCGAGGCCAAGATCGGCCAGGCGCTCATGGATGCCGACATCGTGATCAGCCTCACGCACTTTAAGGGTCATGAGCAGGCTGGCTTTGGCGGCGCCATGAAGAACCTGGGCATGGGCGGCGGCAGCCGTGCCGGCAAGATGGAGCAGCATGCTGCCGGCAAGCCAAGCGTCGCGACCGAGCACTGCGTTGGCTGCCGTGCCTGCGAAAAGATCTGCGCGCACAACGCCATCTCGTTCGACGGCACCCGCGAGCGCGAGCTGGCGAGTGGCAAGACCGTCGAGGTGCACGTGGCCGCCATCGACCACGACCGCTGCCTGGGCTGCGGCCGCTGCATCGGCGTGTGCAACCAGGACGCCATCAACCCCGACTATGATGCCGCGGCCGACGTGCTCAACTGCAAGATTGCCGAGTACACCAAGGCTATCGTCGACGGCCGCCCGAGCTTCCACATCTCGCTCGCCATGGACATTAGCCCCAACTGTGACTGCCACGCCGAGAACGACACGCCCATCGTCAACGACATTGGCATGTTTGCGAGCTTCGACCCGGTCGCCATCGATCAAGCCTGCGCCGACGCCGTCCTAGCATCCGAGCCGTTGCCCAACACCGTGCTCACCGACAGCGCGGCCAAGATGGAGCACGACCACGAGCATCTGGAGGGTGAGCAGGCCAAGGACCCCTTCTGCATCACACATCCCGACACCGACTGGCGCTCCTGCATCGCACACGCCGAGAAGATCGGCCTGGGCACGAGCGAGTATGAGCTCATCGAGGTCAAGTAGCACCTAGCTATTGAACATATCAAGTGACTTTGTGGCGTAAGTCGAGCAAAAGCCGCCCGCGAGCACAGCGCTCGCGGGCGGTTTTCCGGAAGTATGCGGCAAATTTCGAGACCGCCGAGCACACGACGTTTTTTGGCAACAAAACCCCTGATAAATTGTTGATAAAACTGCGGTCTGGTCGGCAGTTCCAGATTTTGCCGCATACTTCCGAAAATAGGGGGTCAGATAAAGCCCCGGACGTTGCTTTTTGCCTAAAAATTCTTTCCGAGGAAGTCGTCGACCGTATTCCAGTAGAGCTCGGGGTCAACTTGCGCACTCTTGGCGTGGGTGGCGCCATGGATGGTGAGCTTTTGCTTGACCTTGCTGGCGCACGCGTCGTAGTTTTGGTCGAGCATGTCGTACGGCACAAAGGTGTCCTGGTCGCCGTGGATAAACAGCATGGGAACCGTCGCGTGTTTGAGTTGCTCCACGCTGCTCGCCGTATGAAAGTCGTAGCCTGCGCGCACGTTGCACACCAGGTTCGCCACATCGAGCAAAGGGAAGCTGGGCAGGCCGAACACGTCCTTGAGCTGTAGGGAAAACTCGTCCCAAACACTCGTATAGCCACAGTCCTCGATAATGCATTTCACGTTTGCGGGCAGAGATTCCCCCGCAACGTTCATGGCGGTTGCCGCACCCATCGACTCGCCAAAGACCAGGATGCGCGCCTCGGGGTCAGCCTGAACGATTCGCTCGATCCATGCGACGATGTCGAGGCGCTCGGGCCAGCCCATGCCGATATAGTCGCCGCCGGAACGCTCGTGGGCGCGGGCGGCAGGCGCGAGCACGTTCATGCCGCGGTCATGGAATCGTTTGGCGTATCGGGCCATGCCGATGGGCTCATCGGTGTATCCGTGTAGGCAGACAGCGTAATCGTGGGTGTTCTCCGAGGCGGCGAAATACCAAGCGGCGAGCTCGGTTCCGTCATCTGCGGTGAGGCTGCTGCTCTTGCGGTTTTCCTTAAACCATGCCCGCGCCTCGGTGTCCTCGGCATCCGGCTGCTCACCTTCTTTGTCGTTCTTGCTATCCTGCATCATCTTCATGGTGTACGGCGCTTGGGGGTTCAGGGCAAAGTCAAACAAAAAGTTGCCGGCAAATCCAAGCAGCGCGACGACGAGCACCAACGCAACAACGCCGGCTATCTTGAGCTTTCGATGGGGGTGTGCGCTTTGAGGCATTTACGGTTCTCCTTATAGATGTTAATACATCAACATTTAATGCAAGCGCATTATGGACGTTCACCGTTGATGCGTCAACAGGCAAAGAATGGGTAAACAAAGGGTCACGTATGGTGCAAATTTCGCACGCACCCAGACGCTTTGATATAGTGTTGAGAACTCTTTACGTTGGAGGATGTAACCGGCATGTCCGATTCGAGCGACAGTTCTAAGCCGCGACCCAAGACCGCGGCCGTTCCACACTACACGGTGGGCGAGGAGATCATGAACTCCGTCACCCATGGTGTCGGCTGCCTGCTGGGTATCGCGGGCCTGGTGCTCCTGATCGTATTCGCTGCCTTGCGCGGCGGAGGCCCGGCCCACATGGCCGCGGCGATTGTCTATGGTGTCAGCATTATCCTCGAATACCTAGCCTCCACGCTCTACCACGCGATTCAGCCCGCGCGCGCCAAGCGCGTGTTTCGCATCATCGACCACAGCTGCATCTACCTGCTCATTGCCGGTAGCTATACGCCGTTTTGCCTCATCACGCTCGCAAACGACGGCGGCCCTGCGCTGTTCTTTGCCGTATGGGCCATCGCCATTATCGGCATTGCCCTCGAATGCTTTATGTGCGAGCGCCAGCCGCACTGGGTAAGCGGCCTGGTCTACCTGCTGATGGGCTGGCTCGTTGTCTTTAAGCTGCCCGAGCTCGTGTCGCTGCTCAACCCCGTGGCACTTGCTCTGCTCGCTGTCGGCGGCGTGTGCTACACCGTGGGCGTGCCGTTCTACATCGCCAAAAACGTGCGTTACCTGCACAGTGTGTTTCACTTGTGGGTGCTCGCCGGCAGTATCTTCCAGTTCATGGCGGTGATCCTCTTCGTAATCTAGCGATCGCTCCTGTGCCCGCGGGCCCATCCAAGCGGCCGCCGGGCGCAACTGCCCTATCCGTCACCTACGCTTACTACCCAACGTCCCGAATCTTGGAGGTTCGAGAAACTCCCGATGGACATAACCATCTCCCTTATCACCACCCTCGTTTTGACCCTCATCAACGGCTACTTCTCTATGTCCGAGATGGCGCTCACCACGGCCAAGCGCGCCGTGCTGGAGCATGAGGCCGAGGAAGGCGACAAGCGCGCCGAGCGTGCCATTAAGCTGGCCGCCGACTCCGACCAGCTGCTCGCCACCATCCAGGTCGCCATCACGCTCGTGGGCTTCGCCTCGTCCGCCGTCGCCTCGACGAGCCTGTCCGACCCGCTTGCCACGTGGCTCATGAGCTTTGGCATCGCGCCGCTCTCCGCCATCGCGCGCGGCCTGGCGCCGGTCATCATCACCGTCGCGGTCGCCTTCGTGTCCATCGTGATCGGCGAGCTCGTCCCCAAGCGCATCGGCCTGGCCAATGCCGAGGGCGTGTCCAAGCAGGTCGTGGGCCCGCTTTCCGTGTTCCAGAAGATCGCCCGTCCGCTCGTGTGGCTGACTGGCGCTTGCTCCGATGGCCTGGCCCGCATCTTGCGTATCAAGAGTGCCGACGACCGTCAGAACGTCTCGGAAGAAGAGATCAAGTACATGGTCTCGGAGCAGGACGACCTGCTCGACGAGGAAAAGCGCATGATCCACGAGATCTTTGACCTGGGCGACACCGTTGCCCGCGAGGTCATGGTGCCGCGCGTGGACACCACCATGTGCGAGGACGACGAGACGGTCGCCAGCGTACTATCCACCATGCGCCAGACCGGCTTCAGCCGCATCCCCGTCTATCACGAGGACCCCGACAACGTCGCGGGCATCGCGCACATCAAGGACCTGATCCAGCCCGCGCTCGACGGCAAGGGCGACCAGCCCATCGCCGGCTTTTTGCGCGACGCCACCTTTGTGCCCGACACCAAGGACATCCTGCCGCTGCTGTCCGAGATGCAGACCTCGCACGACCAGATCGTGGTCGTCGTGGATGAGTACGGCGGCACGGCCGGCATCATCACCATCGAGGACATCGTCGAGGAGATCGTGGGCGAGATCGAGGACGAGTTCGACCCCGACAACAAGTACCTCACGCGCCTTTCGCGCCGCGAGTGGCTCGTTGATGGGCGTTTTTCGTGCGATGACGCGATTGAGCTTGGTTGGCCGCTTGAGGAAAGCGATGATTATGAGACCATCGCCGGCTGGATTTTGGAGCTTTGCGACTCGGTGCCCGACATCGGAGAGGTGTTTGAGGTCGCGGGGTACAAGTTTAAAGTGCAGTCGATGCGTGGCCAGCGCATCTCGCTCATTCGCGTGATCGCTCCGGCCGAAACCGATAAGAAGGATTCCGAGTCTTCGGTAGACGAGCCGACGACGTCGGGTGCGGGTTCCGCGAATCCGCACGACGGCGACGAGTAGGACAAGGAAGAGTAGGGGAGAGTTATGGCAGGCCTGTTCAACATCCTTAAGGTCACCGTCAGCGAGGACAAGATCTGCGCGCACGTGCTGGTGAACCCCGGCATGCCGCTCATGACCTCGGAGGATATCGAGGCCACGGCGCGCGTGTACTACCTGGTGCCGGCGATTGCCAAGCACCTGTGCCTGGGCGATTCCGGCCGCGAGTTCCAGGACTGCATGGGTCAGACCGAGCTCTGCCACCTGCTGGAGCACGTGACGGTCGAGCTCATGAACGAGACCGGTCTTGCCGGTAGCATCTCGTGCGGCCGCACGCGCGTAAGCGAGCATGACGAGCGTGTCTTTGAGGTCGAGCTTTCGTGCCCCGACGACGCACTGGCCATCGGTGCGCTGTCGTCGGCCACCTTTATGATGGACTGGGCGTACCTGCACGCCGACCAGCCTGCCCCCGACGTGGAAGGCACGGTCGCGGGCCTGCGCAACCTGGTGCTGGGCATGCGCGCCGAGGCCGAGGGCAAGGATCCTCACGAGGCCGTCGCCGCTGCGAACGGCGAAGATGCTGCCGAGGACGAGGGCGCTGACGAGGGCGATGTGCCGGTCGACGCCGAGCCCGTTGCCGATGCGACCGCCGAGCCCGTTCCCACCGAGCCCCAGGGCGTCCCCAACTTTGACGACGAGCCCCAGGTGGCGATTGATACCGAGGGCGCGGTTGCCGAGAACCACGAGGCCTCCGCTGCCGTCTTTGGCGGTGCGGCGACGGTTCCGGTAGGACCTGCGCATGAGGGCGGCCTGCCGCTCGTGGACGGCGCCGGCGAGGACCCGGGTGCCACGGTGGCCATGCCGGCTATGCCCCAGGAGTAGGCCTACGCGTTTATCACCATCACGTACCTGCGCCTTTGCCGTACGCAGATGAGCGGAGCGGCAAGCGATGCGCTGCGGGTATAATGGACAGCATTCAAACGGTGGGCACCGACGTGCCCGCAGGAGAGGAATGATCATGGGTAAGACTTTCAGCTTTGTCTCCGGCGCACTTTTTGGTGCCGCTGCCGGCGCTATTGTCGGCGTTGCTCTGGCCCCGCGCTCGGGCGCCGAGACCCGCGCCATGGCTGCCGATATCGCCAATGACGCCTGGGACAATATGCGCGACACCTACGAGCACAGCGCCGAGGAGGCCCGTGCTGCGGTGAATGACTTTGGCCCGATGGTCGACGCCAAGACCGACGACCTGCGCGCCAAGGTCGACCTGGCCCGCGAGCGCATGGACCAGCTGCGCGAGCAACTCAACGACGCCATTTCGGGCGGCAACGTGACGCCTGCCGCCGACGTCGTGGTCGAGAACGCCGTCGAGGCTGATGCCGAGGCTGCGGAGCCCTCGACCGAGGCATAATGCGCGCCGGGGATTTTGTCGGCGCCAAGATCTATCGCAAGCCTACCGAGGACAAGCGCACCAAAAAGGACGGCACGCCGCGCAGCCCTAAAAAGCTCGGAAAGATTCACTTTCCGGTCTTTACCCCGGGCGGTACGCGCGTGGTCGGCTTTATGGTCCGCCAGTCCGATATCGCGGGCATGATCGAGCGTCCCGATCGATTCGTAGCGCTCGACGCCATTGGCGTCTACGAGGGCGCCATTGCGGTCGATGACGTCAAGGACACGTACGATGCCGCCGCCGCCAAGCGCCTCGACATCAACCTGGACGATTGCATCATCTGGGTCGGTATGGACGTGCGCACGGAATCGGGCGACGTCGTGGGCTATTGCTCGGACGTTGAGTTCAAGCCACGTTCGGGCATCGTGCAGTCATTCTATGTGACCGCCGGTGCTGCTTCGAGTGTTTTGGTTGGTGACACGCAGGTGCCGCCGACGATGCTACGCGGCTACGAGAACGGCGCGATGGTCGTCTCGGACGAGGTCAAGTCGCTTGGGTATTCGGGCGGTGCGGCCGCCAAGGCCGCCGAGGCCAGCGTCGTGGTGGGCGACAAGGTCAAAAAGGGCGCCAAGGTGCTCGACGACAAGGGATCGGTCGCCGTGGACAAAGGCAGTCGCGCACTGGGCAAGCAGCTCGGCAAGACGCGCGGCATGTTCAAGGCCTTTAAGGACGAATACCAAAAGGCGAGCGGAGGCTCGTCAAAAGCTACAAAATAGCGACGTACCAAATGATGGGAGGCAAGCCGGAGACCTGTTGCTCCGGCTTGCTGTGTTTATGGGGGAGGGCACATGCGCCAAAACGGATCCAACTTAAACGGGCGTTCGGGTGCGCGTCCGACGGCGCGCCGCGACCTGGGGCAGCTGCCCAGCGGTCAGCGCCGTCGCCGCCGTAAGCCCGGCGCGATGTACCTCAACCATAGCCGCGGGTTTAGCGACCGCAGCGCGCGCATCGGCAACGGGCGCTCGCCGCGCCGACCGTCCCGTCTGCCCTATGCGCTCATTGCCGTGGGCTGTGCGCTCGTGCTGTTTATCGCTGCCGTCGTGGGCTACGTCAACCGCAGCGTGGACGTGGAACTTAACGGGCAAAAGACCGCGGTGCGCGTGGGCTCTACGCTGCAGAATCTCATCGACGACCAGGAGTTGACCGATACCTACGACGCAGGCGACCTGCTGGCCGTCGATGACAGCGTGCTCAAGCGCCATGGCGGCGAAAAGCTGTCGGTTAAGGTGGACGGCAAGCGCATAAAACAGGGCAAATGGGATAGCCGCGAACTTGAGGGCGGCGAGAAGGTGACGGTCAAGGATGGCCGTAACACCTACGAGAAGCACGAGGTTCAGGCTACGGTTATCGAGCCCAAGCTCAAGGTCGAGGGCACGGGCGCTATCGAGTATGTGCAGACATGGGGTGTCCAGGGCCGCTCCGAGGTGTGGGTTGGTGAGCAGTCGGGCAAGACGCAGGACCGCGGCGAGGTTGTGCCCGCCACCGATTGCGTCGTTGCGTGCGCCAGCGTGGCGCCCAAGGGCAACAAAAAGTACGTGGCGCTGACGTTTGACGAGGGTCCGAGCGGCGCCACCAAACAGATCTTGCAGGTGCTCAAGGAAAAGGGCGTTACCGCGACGTTCTTCCTTTCGGGCGATGCGGCCGAGGCCTCGCCTGCCACGGCCAAGGCGATTGTCGATGCCGGGTGCGAGATCGGATCCAACAGCTACAGCGACGATTCGCTCAAGGGTCAGGACCGTGAGACGGTACGCGAACAGATCACGAAAGGCACCGATGCGATTAAGTCGGCGACCGGCGTGAAGACGATGCTGCTGCGTGCTCCCTACGCTGCCTTTGACGAGCAAAACTGGATTGATGCGATGGACCTGGTCTCCGCCGTGGTCTCGTGGAATATTGACTCGGGCGACTGGCTGCTCAACGGTGCCGACGAGCAGGTCTCAACGGTGCTCGATTCGGTGACGCCGGGCAATATCGTGCTGCTCACCGATAGAGACGAATGCGCCGAGCAGACGCTCGAGGCGCTGCCGCAGATTATCGACGGTCTTGTCGCCGACGGATACAAGATCGTGACGCTCAGCGACCTGGTCAAGACGGACACATCGCTCAGCAAAAAGCTCACCTCGCTGACGAAGGTCACCATGCCCAAGGACGCCGTGTTCCCCCAACTTGCCGAGGACGATGACACCACAGAGTAGTCATTGGGTAGTCGTTTAAGAACGTCCCCAAGGGCTATGTCACGGATACGTCAGCGTTTGGTATGCCTGCAATGTGCAGCGCATAAATTCGATGCCGCAGGGCGATGCTGATGCTATAGTTACTGCGGTTAATGAGGGTCAAGAGAAAGGTTACAGGTGAAATCCAAACCTCGACCATACAGTCGATGACCCCATGCAGGTGCTTTTTGCGCATGCACGGGGTGTAAGCGTCGAGCGGCGTGCCGCCCGCGCATGCGTATACATATCCAGAAGCCCCCGGACGCCGCACGCGCGGCCGCGTCCGGAGGAATAATGATGGGGAGCACCATTGAATTATCTGAGTGAGATGCTCAAATTGCCGGTCTTGGACGTCGACGGCGAAAAGCTCGGCGTGGTCAACGATTTTGGCATTGCTACCGGCGAAGTTTTTCCGCACGTGACGTCGCTCGCGTTCCGCGGCCCCGGCAAGACGCCGTTTATGATCAGCTGGCGCAAATGGGTCGACCGTATCGACGAGACGGGCGTGTATCTCAACACGTCTGCCACCAATATTCGCTTCTCGTACCTGCAGCCGACCGAGCTCCTGCTGGCGCGCGACGTGCTCAATAAGCAGATCGTCGACACGCAGGGCATGAAGGTCGTGCGCGTCAACGACATCAAGTTTTCCATGTCGGGCGAAAACCAGCTGCGCCTGTTGGGTGCCGAGGTCGGTGCCCGCGGTCTGCTGCGCGCGATCAGCCCCGCACTCGAGCACGTCGTCGAGGGCTTTATGAAGCACCTGGGCAAGCCGCTCAGCGAGGACATCATCGCTTGGTCCTACATGGACCTGCTCGACCGCTCGACTAAAAACATCCAACTCTCGGTGTCGCACAAGACGCTCGGCGAGCTGCACCCTGCCGACATCGCCGACATTATCGAGCAGCTCGACCCGCGCCTGCGTGCGCAGGTGTTTGCGCAGCTCGATACTGCCCAGGCCGCCGAGGCCATCTCGGAGTTCGATGACGACGAGCTTATGACCGAGATGCTCGAGGGCCTGTCCGACACCGACGCATCGTCGATGCTGGCCATGATGGACCCGGACGACGCTGCCGACCTGATCGACGAGCTTGATTACGAGAAGGCCGAGAAGCTCCTGCGCCTGATGGGCGTCAAGGAGGAGAAGGCGATTCGTAACCTGCTGGGGTATGAGGACAACACCGCCGGCCGCATCATGACCTCGGAGTTTGTCTCCCTGCCCGCAACGGCAACGGTCGGTGATGCCATCGAGGCGATTCGCGAGCTCGACGAGGACTTCGAGAGCGTCTACTACGTCTATACCGAGGATCCGAGCGGCATGCTGACTGGCGTGCTTTCGCTGCGCACGCTGATCGTGGCCGATCGCGACGCCACGCTGGGCCAGCTGGCCTATCGCGATCTGGTTTATGTGTCGCCCGACGATGACCAGGAAGACGTAACGGACGAGATGACCAAGTATGACCTGGTCGCCATCCCCGTCTGCGACGAGAACCGCCACATCCTGGGTATCGTGACCTTCGACGACGCCATGGACGTTATCGCCGAGGAGCATCAGGAGGACCTGCAGATCGCCGGTGTCGGCTCGGGCGACAGCGCGTCCGATGACTCGACGAATGTGCTCAGCTGGTTCGTGCATCGCCAGTACTGGGTTGTTGTATGGGGCATCGCGTCGTGCATTATAGCGACCGTGCTGGGAACGGCGCTCGGCTCCGCGCATCTGGTGGTGTTCCCCATGTGCGCCATGCCGCTCGTGCTGCTGGCGGCCTCGCGCATGGTGTCGTTCGTCAAGAACTACTTCCTGGAGTATGACGGTCACGACGACGAGCCCAAGCCGTATCTGGGGTTTTTCTTCCAGAGCACGGGCATGGGCCTGATTCTGTCACTCGTGACCTACCTGTGCGCCCAGCTGGTGCGCACCGCTGCGTTCCTCGATGCGCCCATGTTTGAGGAGCAACTCTTTACCGGGTGTTTTAATATCGCTGCCATCATTTGCCTGGTTGGCAACATGAGCGCCGTGATTTACCTGATGGTGCTGTTCTGGCGTGACGAGCATGACCTCAACACGTCGGGCACCGCCATGAACGTCATTGCCGTCATGATTTCGTGTGTGGCGTATTGCATCGCCGCGGTGCTGCTCGCCATGTCAGTCATGGGTTAGGTGGTCGCGTGCAAAATACCAAGCAAAAGTCGGGTACCAAGCAAAAGCTGACCATCGCGGCCATCTTTGGCGCTATGGGCCCCGGTCTGCTGGCGGCGCTTTCGGGCAATGACGCCGGCGGCATTGCAACGTATTCCAGTGCGGGCGCCAGCTATGGCTACAAGATGCTCTGGATGCTTCCCGTCATGACTGTGCTGCTCATCGTGACGCAGGAGACCGCGGCGCGTTGCGGCTGCGTGACGGGCAAGGGCCTGGCATCGCTCATTCGCGAGCGCTTTGGCGTGCGCAAGAGTGTACTTGCTATGGCGGCGCTGTTGATCGCCAACACGGCTGTGACCATTTCGGAGTTTGCGGGCATCGCCAGCGGTCTTGCTCTCTTTGGCGTGCCGGCGAGCATCTCGGTGCCGTTGGTGGCGCTGCTGGTATGGATGCTTACCATGTCGGGTAGTTTCCAGCGCATCGAGAAGATTTTGCTGCTGGTAAGCTGCGTGTTCGTGACCTACATCGTCGCCGCGTTTATGGCCGGCCCCAACTGGGGCGAGGTCGCGGTCGACTTGGTCGTCCCCAATATTCAAAACGACCCCAGCTACGTGTCGCTCGTGGTCGCAACGATCGGTACCACCATCGCACCGTGGATGATCTTTTTGGCGCAGAACAACGTGGTCGATAAGAACGCGGGCGAGGACGACATCGTGCTGCAGCGTATTGATACCGTGAGCGGCTCGCTTGCTGCCGATGTCATTGCCGGCTTTATTATCATCACGACCGGTACGGTGTTGTTCCCGGCGGGTATTCAGATTAGCGATGCCGCCGATGCTGCCCGCGCGCTGGAGCCTATTGCGGGTCAGTGGTCCACGGTACTGTTTGCCTCGGGCTTGGTCGCGGCGAGCTTCTTGGCCGCCTGCGTGCTGCCGGGCGTTACGTCGAGCGCTATCTGCGAGGCATTTGGCTGGGAGCGCGGTGCCGACCGCAGCTGGGACGAGGCCCCGGTCTATCGCGGCATCATTACGGCCATCATCGGTATCTCTGCCGTGCTGGTGCTTATGCCCGGCGTCGATCTGTTCCAGATTATGATGACCTCGCAGGTCATCAATGGCGTACTACTGCCCGTGGTTCTGGTGTTCCAGGTGGTTATTGCCGCTGACCGTCACATTATGGGCACTAACCGCAACGGCCGCGTGTGGAATGTGCTCACTTGGGCGACTATCGCCGTGATTACGGTGTTGACGGTCGTCATGTTTGTGCTGCAAGCGATGGGCTACAGCGCTTAGCGCCCACTTTTGCTTCCGAACAGGCCGTAGCGATGGACTGCGGCCTGTTTTTTGCCCGCTATAGGGCATTAGTTATATGGCAGTGGGTAGCGCACAGAGATGTGGTGTAAGAGGCGGGGCATGCCCCGCCTCCGCCCTTTCCTGAAAGG
>CAUBMI010000039.1 GCA_958436995.1 uncultured Collinsella sp. | reverse complement strand
AAAAAGGACCAGGTCAAAGGCCGCGCATGATTGAGTGTCGGGGCGTTTCCTTTAGTTATGACGGTGCCACACCGGCGCTCGATGGCATCGATCTGAACATCGAGGATGGCGAGTTTTTCTGCATTCTCGGCGGAAACGGGTCGGGCAAGTCGACGTTTGCCAAGCATTTGAACGCGCTGCTGCAGCCCGATGCGGGAACGGTGCGCGTCAACGGCATGGACGCGTCCGATCTCGAGCTGGTCTACGACATCCGTTCGACTGCGGGCATGGTGTTCCAGAATCCCGACGACCAGCTTGTGGCGACGCTTGTCGAGGACGATGTTGCGTTTGGTCCCGAGAACTTAGGGGTCGAATCGGCCCAGATCGCGCAGCGTGTTCGCGAGGCGCTGAAGGCCGTGGGCCTGGTGGGCTTTGAGCGCCACGAGACCCATGCGCTTTCGGGCGGACAAAAGCAGCGTGTGGCGCTTGCCGGCGTTCTCGCCATGGAGCCGCGCGTGCTCATATTGGACGAGGCGTCCTCGATGCTCGATCCGCGCGGGCGCAAGGGCCTTATGAAGGCCTGCCACGCGCTGCACGAACGCGGTATGACCATCGTGATGATTACGCACTTTATGGAAGAGGCCGCCGAGGCCGATCGAGTCGCGGTGTTTCAGGCGGGGCGCGTTGCCATGCTCGGTACGCCCGAGGAAATCTTGACGCAGGCGGACGAACTTGCGCAGCTCAACCTGGACATGCCGGAGTCGTGCCGTTTGGGCATGGCACTTCGTGCGAAGGGCGTACCCGTTTGCGCGCAGGTGCGCGAGGCGGATATGGTTGCCGAGGTTGCGCAGGCCTATACCGAGCGGAGCGGGGCAGGCACTGCGGGGCAGCCTTCCGCGTCCCAGTTGGAAATCGCTGACGGCACTGTTCCGGTAGACAACGAGGGCAACGCGTCGGAGCCCGTCATCGAGCTATCCCATGTTTCGTACAGTTATTCGCTCAGTCCGCGCGAGCGTCGCCGCTGGCATAAGCGCTCGGCCGTTGCGGGCAAATCGAGCAAACAGGCTCTCTGGGGAAACGACCCCAGCAGCCCGTGGGCGCTGCGCGATGTATCGCTGACGGTGCGTCGCGGCGAGTTCCTGGGCTTAGCAGGTCATACCGGTTCGGGTAAGTCGACGCTGGTCCAGCATCTCAACGGTTTGATTCGCCCCCAGGAGGGTTCCGTTTACGCGTTGGGGCTCGACCTGGCAAACAAGAAAGATGCCGCCGCGGTTAAGGCCAAGGTCGGCGTGGTGTTTCAATATCCCGAGCGTCAGCTGTTTGCCGAAACCGTGACGCAGGACGTGGCGTTTGGCCCGCACAACCTTGGCTTGTCGCAGGCCGAGGTCGCGCGCCGCGTTAAGTCATCGCTCGCGCGCGTGGGCCTCGACTTGGCCACGGTGGGCGACAAGAGTCCCTTTGAGCTTTCGGGTGGCCAACAGCGGCGCGTGGCGTTTGCCGGCGTGCTTGCCATGGAGCCCGAGGTCCTGGTACTCGATGAGCCCATGGCGGGACTCGATCCGGCGGCGCGCAGTGATTTCCTGGAGCTCATCGATCGACTTCACCATGGGGGCCTGACCGTTGTCATGGTTTCGCATAGTATGGATGACCTGGCCAACTGCTGCGACCGCATCGTCGTGATGAACGAAGGTGCGGTGTTTGCCGAGGGAACCCCCGCGCAGGTGTTTGCACATGCCGATGAGCTCAAGTCGATCGGCTTGGGCGTACCTGCTGCTCAGCGCATGGCGTTGGCGCTCGCGGAGGCGGGCGTGCCGCTGCGTTGCGGCGGGCTCTATACGGTTGAGTCGCTGGCCGACGAGCTGGCAGATTTGCTGATCGGTCGCTCAGACGGTCCTTCTAACGTCGCGGACATTGCTAAATCCAAGACGGTCGCGCGAGAGGAGGGCTGCTAATGGAGGCGTTTTCGTTTGGCAGCTACTATCCCGGCGATAGTGCGATCCACCGCCTGGACCCGCGAACTAAGTTGCTCTTGGGCTTTGTGTTTCTGATCACGACGCTCACGGTCAGCAGCTTCCGCGGACTGGCCCCGGTCGCAATCTTCGTTGTCCTGATCTATACCGTGTCCCGGGTGCCGTTGCGCCGGGTCCTATCATCGATGGCACCATTGCTGGCGATTGTCGTGGTGGTCGCAGTGCTCAACCTGTTTTCCGACCAGAGCGGGCGCATTCTGTGGCAGCTTGGCTTTTTGCAGATAAGCGAGGGCTCGCTGCATTCCGCCGCCTTTATGGCGTGCCGCCTGAGCTTGATGATGGCCGGCATGAGCGCCATTACGCTCACCACGCCTACGCTCGACCTCACCGCGGGCTTTGAGCGTCTGCTCGCACCGTTTGCGCGCGTGGGGCTCCCTGCGCATGAGCTCGGCATGATCATGGGCATCGCGTTGCGCTTTATGCCGCAGTTTGCCACCGAGATGAAGCAGACGGCGGACGCGCAGGCAAGCCGCGGTGCACGCGTAACGGGTGGCCCGCTCGGCGGCGTGCGTATGCTCGGCAGTGTGGCGATTCCACTGTTCACGGGCGTGTTCCGTCATGCCGAGACGTTGTCTGCCGCCATGGATGCACGCTGCTATCACGGCGAGCAGGGCCGCACGTGTCTGCATGCACTTGCATTTCGCCGCGGGGATGCGCTGGCTGCGGTTGTGACGATGCTGCTGTTTGCGTGTGTCATCGTCGTCAACCTTCAACTTGTTTAGGCGCGATTCGAGCGCAAGAAAGGGGTCCCTATGACCGACAACGACCGCACGGCTCAGCTTGAGCGCGCCTGTTCGTATCTCAGGCGCATTCCGGCGTGGTATCTGGCCACGACCGATGTGACCGACGGGCATCAGCCTCGCGTGAGGCCGTTTTCGTTTGCCATGGTCGATGACGGTAAGCTGTGGTTTTGCACGTCGCGCGACAAGGATGTGTGGGCGGAGCTGAGTGCGAATCCCAAGTTTGAGCTCTCGGGCTGGAAGCCGGGGGAATGTTGGATCGTGTTGACCGGCGAGGCCGCACTTGAGGACGACGCGGTTGCGAGCGACAAGGTGCGTCAAGCGGGTTTTAAGCACATGGTGGGCATCGGCGAGGAACACGAGAGTGCCAACGACGGCCGCCTTGCTTTCTTTTCGGTCCGCAACATTGCCGCGCGCTTCTGTGATATCGACGGCAGCGAGGAGCGCCTGGAGCTCTAGAGCGTCTCAAATTAACTACCCGTTCCGAATTAGCTAGCGCCAGGAGGAAACGTGGACGGATTGAATACGGTGCTGGAGTATCTGACGTCGGTGCCGGCGTGGTATCTGGCGACGAGCGTGGACGGGCAGCCGCATGTGCGTCCGTTCTCGTTTGCACAGATTCAGGACGGCAAGCTGTGGTTTGTGACGGCGCGCACCAAAGATGTGTGGCAGGAGCTGCTGCAAAACCAGCGCTTTGAGGCCACGAGTTGGTGGCCGGGCCATGGTTGGTTGATCCTGCGCGGGCGTGCGGGACTGGAAGACCGGGCTTCGAGCGAAATGCGCGAGGCCGGATGGAAACACCTTGAGCGCTTGAGCGAGCACTATGAGGGGCCTAACGACCCCACGCTCGTCTTCTTTAGCGTCGAGGATCCCGAGGCTTTTATCTGCAATCACGACGAATGGGTGCCGGTCGAGCTCTAGCCAGCTGGCTCATCCTAACAACTTAGTTTTCGCATGGGCGGGCCCCGTGTTGCCCGGCACCGTAAGGAGTGCCGGTCAACACGGGACCCGCTCTATTTGTCAATTCCTTCAAGCGAATATGTCGGGAATGTTTCAATGCATGAACATGCAAGCTATTTACGTATTCATGCATCTTTTGGTGCTAAAGTTTCAACCTAATTCATAACGACCGCTGCGAAATGCGCATCGGTGCATAAATCGCAGACAAGGAGTCTGATATGTCTTTGAAGGTTGGAATCGTCGGCGCGGCTGGATATGCCGGAGCCGAGCTCATTCGCCTCGTACTCGGCCATCCCGAGTTTGAACTTGTTGCCATTACGTCCAACGCCGATGCCGGCCAGCCGCTGTCCGCAGTGTATCCGAGCTTTGCTGGCGTGAGCGATCTGGTTTTCACCACGCATGACGCCCCCGAGCTCAAAAGCTGCAATGCGGTTTTTCTTGCCGTGCCGCACACGGCTGCCATGGCGCAGGTGCCCGCGCTCCTTGCCGCGGGCGTTTCCTGCTTTGATCTTTCGGCCGATTACCGTCTGAGCGACCCGTCCGTCTTTGAGGCATGGTATGCCGCCGAGCACACGAGCCCCGAGCTGCTCAAGACCCGCGCTTTTGGCCTGCCCGAGCTGTTCTGCCGGGACTTAGAGACCGCTGCTTCCAGCCATGCCGCCGGAAAGCCCGTTTTGGTCGCTTGCGCCGGCTGCTATCCCACCGCAACGAGTCTCGCTGCCGCTCCTGCCGTGCGTGCGGGCTGGGTGGCAGAGAACGGCCCCGTAATCGTCGATGCCATTAGTGGCGTGACGGGCGCCGGTAAGTCCTGCAACGCTCGCACCCATTTTTGTAGCGCAGACGAGAACTTAGAGGCCTATGGCGTAGGCAAACATCGTCACACACCAGAGATCGAGCAGATTCTGGGCCTGACCGATCGCGTCGTCTTTACTCCGCACTTGGCACCGCTCAGGCGCGGCCTGCTTTCCACGGTGACGATGCCGCTCGCGCCGCAGACTCTCGACACGTTGGCCCTTGAGGACGTCGTCGACCATTACAAGAAGTTCTACGCCGGTCGCACCTTTGTGCGCGTGCTCGATGCCGGCCAGCAGCCCAAGACGGCTTCGGTCGTCGGCACCAACGCTGCCCAGATTGGCCTTGCGCTCAACAAGCGTGCGGGCGTGCTGGTGGCGACGGGTGCTATCGACAATTTGTGCAAGGGTGCTGCGGGCCAGGCGGTCCAGTGCGCCAACATCGTTTTTGGCTTTGACGAGCGACGAGGCTTGCCCACAGTGGCGTGCCCGGTGTAGCACATTCGATTGTTAACGATTTGGTGGTCGGGTATCGAGTTGGGCGCCGCTTTCAAGCTGGTCTAGTAGTTGCGACCGGTATGGCGTGCCAGCCGATGCCCGCTTTTTTGTCTGATATAAGGAGCCGTAGGGACGATGAATACCGACCTGATTGATATCAAGATACGCGCCGTCGAGGGTGGCGTTACGGCAGCGGCTGGCTTTAAGGCCGCAGGCATCCATGCAGGATTCCGGAAGAATCCCGAGCGCTTGGACTATGCGCTCGTCGTGCCCGATAAGCCCTGTCCAGGCGCCGGCGTGTTTACGACCAACCGCTTTTGCGCGGCGCCCGTGCAGGTGAGCCGTGCCAACCTGGGCGGTGCGGACAAGGGCTATGGCATCATCGCCGGCGTTTCAATCAACTCCGGCAACGCGAATGCCGCCACGGGCGAGACCGGCCTTGCCTGCGCGCGAGAGACATGCAATATCGCGTCGCAGGTCATCGGCTGTGAACCCCAGCAGATCCTAGTTGCATCCACAGGCGTGATTGGACAGATTCTGCCGATCGACACGTTTGAGACCGCCATTCCTGCTGCCTACGAGGCACTCTCTGCCCATGGCGGTGCCGATGCGGCCCGTGCCATCATGACGACCGATACGCACTCCAAGGAGTATGCCGTTCGCTACCGCAGTGAGGCTGCGGGTCATGCGGGCAACGCTTATACGGTGGGCGGCATGTGCAAGGGCTCGGGCATGATCATGCCCAATATGGCCACCATGATCGCGGTCATTACTACCGATGCCCCCGTCGAGCCGTCGGCGCTCCACGCCCTGTTGCTCTCGACCGTTAAGCAGACCTTCAATAAAGTGACGGTCGATTCCGATACCTCGACCAACGACACCTGCATCATGCTTGCTTCTGGCGCTGCTGCCGCAGATGCCGAGGCCATCGTCGAGGGCACTGACGCCTTTGACGAGTTGGCCTTTGCTGTGCACGAGGTGTGCGAGAGCCTGGCGCGCAACATCGCGGCCGATGGCGAGGGTGCGTCGAAGCTCGTGACGGTTAACGTTACCGGCGCCGCCAACGACGAGGAAGCCGATATCGCCGCCCGCGCCGTCGCCAATTCGCCGCTCGTCAAGACCTGCATCGCCGGCCACGACTGCAACTGGGGCCGCGTCGCCATGGCGCTCGGCAAGTGCGGCGTGAAGTTTAACCAGGAAGACGTTTCCATCGACATGATGGGCTTGCCTGTCTGTCGCGACGGTCTGACTGTTCCCTTTGACGAGGACGAGGCTCTGCGACGTTTTGAGGCGTCCGAGATCGTGATCTCGGCCGACCTGGGTGCAGGCGACGCGGCAACGACCGTGTGGACCTGCGACCTCACGCACGAGTACATCTCCATCAACGGCGACTACCGTTCCTAGATTCCAGGCACGCTGCGCATCTTGCCGCATTGCGGACAGCGAAGCACGGCGTGATAACGATACGAAAGACGAGGCAGATTATGAAATTCGCACGCGACTGTCGTTCGAGCGAATCCAACGAAGCAACCGCGCAGCTGCTGTTCGAAGCGCTGCCGTGGATTAAAAACCTGACCGGCAAGACGGTCGTTATCAAATATGGCGGAGCCGCCATGGTCGACGAGCAACTGCGCCGCGACGTGACGAGCGACATCGTTTTGCTCAAGATCATCGGCATGCGCCCCGTCATCGTGCATGGCGGCGGCAAGGCCATCAACGAGGCACTGAGCCATTACGATATTCCCGTCGAGTTTAAGAACGGCCAGCGCGTGACCACGCCGGCGACTATGGATATCGTGCGCGAGGTGCTGGGCGGCAAGGTTAACCAGGAGCTGGTTGCCGCCATCAACCAACACGGCAACCTGGCCGTGGGCGTGTCGGGCAGCGATGCCGGCACGCTCATCGCTGAGCCGCTCGATCCCGAGCTCGGTCGCGTGGGCAAAGTGACGCGCGTCAACACCGACTACATCGAGCGCCTGCTCGATAGCGAGTACATCCCCGTCATCGCTACCGTCGCGGCGGGGGAGGACGGCGGCTTCTTCAACATCAATGCCGATACCGCCGCCGGCGCCGTTGCGGCGGCGCTTCATGCGCACAAGGCGATTTTTTTGACCGACGTCGACGGTCTGTACAGGGACTTTAGTGATAAGGACTCGCTCATCTCCAACCTGACGCTCGACGAGGTCAACGAGATGCTCTACGGCGGAGAAGTCGACAAGGGCATGATTCCCAAGCTGCGCGCCGCCGTCGATGCGCTTGCTGCTGGCGTGTTCCGAGCCCACATCATCAACGGCACGACGCCGCACTCGCTGCTGCTGGAGCTGCTGACCGATGCTGGCGTCGGTACCGTGATCCGCTCCACCGAGACGGCCTACGAGTTCGATACGCATCCGCATCCGCTTTCGACGTTTGCGGCGCGTCTGACCGAGAACCTCGACGAGGTCGAGAAGCTCCAGACGGTCTAGCCGGCTCAAAATTGCTACGCCATTACGCCCACGGTCCGCGCTACCTGGCGCTTAACGAAAGGTATCTCATGTCACTTGCTGCTCAACAATCGCTCGAATCTCACTACGTCATGCACACCTTTGGCCGCTCGCCGGTCGAGTTTGTCGAAGGCCACGGCATGAAGCTCACCGGCGACGATGGTCGCGAATACCTCGATTTTCTTGCCGGCATCGGCGTGTGCAGCCTGGGCCACGGCAACCCGGCAGTGCTGTCGGCGCTCGAGGCTCAGACCAAGAAGCTCTTGCATGTCTCCAACTATTTCTACATCGAGCAGCGCGGCCAGATCGCGGCGCTGCTGTCCAAGCTCGCTAACGATGATGTGGACGGTGCTCGCGTGCTTGCCGACGCGATTGCCGCTGGCGACGAGACCACGGCGGCAGCGCTTGGCGTTCCGGCTGCGGGCGAGCAGGTGTGGGAGACGTTCTTTGCCAATTCCGGTGCCGAGGCCAACGAGGGTTCGATGAAGCTCGCACGTCTGTACGCCAAGCGTGCCGGCAACGGTGGCAACACCATCGTGTGCATGCGCGGCGGCTTTCACGGTCGTACGCTCGAGACCATTGCCGCTACCATGCAGGATTGGCTGCAGGATAGTTTCCGCCCGCTGCCGGGTGGCTTTGTGGCCTGCACACCCAACGATGTAGATGAACTGCGCGCAATCTTTAAGCAGTTGGGCAGTGAAATCTGTGCCGTGATGCTCGAGCCGATCCAGGGCGAGAGCGGTGTGCATCCCATGACCGAGGAGTTTATGGCTGCGGCGCGCGACTTGGCGCACGAGGTGGGTGCCGTGCTTATCGCCGACGAGGTCCAGTGCGGAATCTTTCGCACGGGTAAGCCGTTTGCGTTCCAGACCTATGGCGTGGAGCCCGACATTATGAGCCTTGCCAAGGGCATTGCCGACGGCGTGCCTATGGGTGCCGTGGTGGCAAAGAAGGAAATCGCTGACGTCTTTAAGCCCGGCGATCATGGTTCGACCTTCGGCGGTAGCTGCCTGGCTGTTGCGGCCTGCGCCGCGACGCTCTCCGCGCTTGTGCACGGCGATTATGCAGAGCATGCCGCCAAGGTTGGCGCCTATATGGAGCGGGCGCTGGCTAAGCTTCCGCATGTGGTAGAGGTGCGTGGTCGCGGCCTGATGCTCGGCTGCGATTTGGATGATGCGGCGGGTGATGCACACGACGTTGTGGCCCGTGCATTGGGGGCTGGTGCCGTGATCAACGCTACAGGCGCACATACGCTGCGCTTCCTTCCGCCGCTCGTGTGCGAAGAGGCCGATGTGGACAGCCTGACCGATATCCTGTCGGGTGTTTTGGCCTAGCGAGAGTAAAACATAGCCAGTTTGAACGGGTTCCAGATTGTCGGTGCGTCATTTGATGCATCTTTGGACGGTCTGGAACCCTTTTTGTCATCAATCTGCAAAGGCCACGGCCTTTGCGACAGACGTGCTGACGGGTTCGAATCCCTCTGCGATGGGCCAAAACAAAAACGGTCCCCTTGTGAGGACCGTTTCCAATTCAGTGGTGGGCGATGAGGGATTCGAACCCCCAGCCTTGTGCGTGTAAAGCACCTGCGCTAACCGTTGCGCCAATCGCCCGCAGGGACTGAGTATAGCGGAAACCCTGCGTGGTTCACCGCTAATTCATAACGAAAACTAAGCGGCGACTTTAGCGCCCTTGTCCTCGTCGATAAAGAAGCGCTTGTACCAAATGAGGAACGTCAGCGTGGTATAGATCTTGCGCTGGTTGAGCGCGCGACCCTTAAAGTGATCGTCGAGCAGTTTCATGAGCGCATCGGTGTCAAAGAAATCAGCAGCCCACGGCGCGGTGAAGTATTCCTTTACGTAGTCGTAATATTTTTGCTCGCGCAGCCAGAACTTGACCGGTACGGGGAAGCCCACCTTCTTGCGCGTGGCCCACTCATCGGGCAGCGTGCGATTGGCGGCGTGGCGCAGGACGAGCTTGCAGCCTTCTTCGTTAACACGGTAGTTGGCGGGAATGTGCTCGGCAAACTCCATGACCTTCTTGTCCAGGAACGGGACGCGAAGCTCCAGAGAATGCGCCATGCACATCTTGTCGGCCTTGAGCAGAATGTCGCCCGGCAGCCACATGTTCATATCCAGATACTGTTTCTTGGAAAGCTCGCAGCAGTTGGGAACCTGCTTGTAGTACTCGGCGCACATCTCGGCGGCGTTCTTGCCGGTGTCGTAAGCGGGCTTGAGCACCTCGTCGACCTCGGAGGGATCGAACACCTTTGCCTGACCCACATACCAGCGCTCGGGAACCTCGGCGCATTTCGTCAGGAAGTTGTGGCCCTTAAAGTAGGGGAGATGCTGAACGAGTGAGCCCAGGGCGTGACGTACGCCGAGCGGCACGCGCTTCTTAAAGGTGCGCATCTCGGGGGTGTCCTCGTACCACTCATAGCCGGCAAACAGCTCGTCGGCACCCTCGCCCGAAAGGACGACGGTGACCTCCTTGGAAGCCATCTGCGCCAGATAGTACAGCGGCACGCTGGACAGGTTCGATTGCGGCTCGTCCATGTGGTACTGGATATCGGGCAGTGCATCAAAGAACTCATCGGCGGTAATCATCTTGCGCACGTTCTTGATGCCCAGCTTGTCGGAAAGCTCGGCAGCGTAGTTGGTCTCGTTGAAGTTCTTGTAATCGAAGCCGACAGAATACGTGGTGTCGGGCATGAGACAGGCGGCAATGTAGCTGGAGTCCACACCGCCAGAAAGGAACGAGCCCACCTTAACATCGGCGATTCGGTGCGCAGCGACGCTTTCGTGCACGACCTTGTCGCACTCGTCCACGTACTCCTCGAAGGTCTTGGAGTTGTCGTCGGTGAAGTCGCAGCTCCAGTAACGCTTGATGTCCATGGTGTTGGTCGTCAGGTCATACGTAAAACAATGCGCCGGGGCAAGCTTGAACACGCCCTTAAAGAAGGTCTCCTCCGTGGCAGGGAATTGCAGCGTCAGGTAGGGGCGCAGCGCGTCGTGGTTGACAGCCTTCTCAAACTTGGGATGGTCCAGGAAGCTCTTGATCTCGGAGCCAAACAGCAGCGAGCCATCGGATGCCTGGTAGTAATAGAACGGCTTGATGCCAAAGATGTCACGAGCACCAAAGAGTTTGTTCTTGTTCTGGTCGTGAATCACGAACGCGTACATGCCGCGCAGACGGTTGACCAGGTCCTCGCCCCACTCCTCGTAACCGTGTACCAGGACTTCGGTATCAGCGTTGCAGTGGAAGGCGTAGCCGGCCGCCTCCAGCTCGGCACGAAGCTCCTGGAAGTTGTAGATCTCTCCGTTGAAGACAATCGTGACCTTGCCGTCGTCGCTCGACATGGGCTGGGCTCCAGCTTCGGAAAGATCGAGAATCGAAAGACGACGAAAACCAAGGGCAACGTTGTCGACGATATGCTGGCCGCCCATATCGGGACCACGGTGGATGATGCGATTCATCATGGCCGTGAGAACCAGCTCACTCTGTTCATCTGTACCGGTAAAACCGACAAAACCGCACATGCAAGATCCTTTCTGCTGACGGCTCAGGTGTACTGCCGCAAGGATTGCGGCAGCTGATGTCAAATAATCTTTACTATCATGCCAATCTTTTGTTTCGTGATAGGGCATAAGCGCCGAGCGAACCGAAAAAACCACGTCCCGATCTTCAGGCGAAGCGGCGGGACGTGGTTGCGAACGCTATGTTAAAGAACAGCACCCAGATTTCCTTGGTTCTACACGGGGTGAACACTGTTGCCATTTATTAGACCACGGCACAGTCCATGCAGTTTTTTAGAAGGCTGTGATGCGCGCAAGGTCAGGTGGCATATTAGGATGGTTGATAATACAGAATGTTTCATCGTTTCTGCCGCGGGACGCCTTCTGCCCTTTAAGGTTGAATTTAGCGAGAGAGGTCTTTGTATGTCGAGTCCGACACAAGAGAAGCTAACTCTGATGCGCTATATAGAGTTGCTCGAGGAAGATGACCTTGTTGTTTCCAGACCGAGCGCTTCGTGCGACCAGCGCATTGAGTTTGCGACTGATGACTCGCGCCAGGTGCGTCCGGGCACGTTGTTTGTCTGCAAAGGCCGTGCGTTTAAGCGCGAGTACCTGCTTTCGGCAATCGCCGATGGCGCCGTGGCCTACGTTTCCGAGGTCGATTACGATGTTGATCTTCCCGCGGTGATTGTGAGCGATATTCGTCGCACGCTCGCCGTGGTGGCAGATGCCTTTTATGGGCACCCGTCGGGTAAGGTGAAGGTCTGCGCCTTTACAGGCACCAAGGGCAAGTCGACCTGCAGCTTTTATCTGCGCGGCATCCTCGCCAACGAGGCCAAGCTTACGGGCTGTCATCGACCCGCTCTTAATACGGGCATTGAGTTCGACGACGGCATCGAGACGGGCCCTTCCAAGCTGACGACCCCCGAATCCTTCCTGCTGCAGTCTCGCATCGCACATGCTGCGGAGGCGGGTGCCCCGTGGCTGGTTATGGAGGCATCGAGTCAGGGCCTCAAATACGAGCGTACGGGCAAGATTGACTTTGAAGTCGGCGCCTTTACCAATATCGGCGAGGATCACATTTCGCCGATTGAGCATCCGACGCTCGAGGATTACTTTGCCAGCAAGCTCAAAATCTTCTTGCAGAGCCGTTTTGCCGTGGTCAATCTCGATATGGATAAGGTCGATCGCGTGCTCGAGGCGGCATCTCGTTGCGAACGTACGGTGACGTTCTCTCTGACCGACGAGCGTGCCGACGTGCTTGCGCTGGCGATTCGCAATGGCGACTGCGGCGTGGTGGCAACGGTGCGCACGCCCCGTTTTACGCGTGACATTGTGATTCCCACGCCGGTTAAGTTCAATGTGTCCAACGCGCTTGCCGCTATTGCCTGCGCCGAGGCCCTGGGCATTTCCGAAGAGGGTATCGTCCATGGCTTTGAGGGCGTCTTCGTTCCCGGTCGTATGGAGCTCTATCCGTCCGTATCGGGCAAAATCCTGGGCATCGTCGATTTTGCACATAACGGCATGAGCCTCGAGACACTCCTGCGCGACTTGCGCGAGAACTATCCCGAGCGCGAGCTGGCGGTTGTATTTGGCGCTACGGGCGGTAAGGGTGTCGATCGACGCACCACGATGGGCATCGCCGCTGGCAAGTATGCCGACCGAATCGTGATTACCGAGGATGACCCCGGCCCCGAGGATGTCGAGGACATCTGCGCCGAGATCGCGCGCAACGTTCAAGCGCAGGGAAATGATAACTGGCAAATCGTGACTGATCGCGTTGCCGCTATCGAGACTGCCGTGCGCGAAACTGTCCGTCCTGCCGTGGTCATCGTGACCGGTAAGGGCGAGGAAGAGTGTATGCTGCGCAAGAACGGACCCGAGCCTTGTGAGCGCGACGGTTCGATTCTCAAGCGCACCCTTGCGGCGTACGACGCCTAGACCAGCCCCTTCTATGTAAACGGAGTGACCATGTCCCACAACATCCTGCCGACCGTTGCCGAGCTTTCGGGCGAGGTGCGCGAGCGTCTTGCCAAGGTCAAGTATGTCTTTACCGATCTGGACGCCACGATGCTCGCCCCCGGCTCGTGTGTACTGCGCGATAACGACGGCAATCCCTCGACCAAGCTCGTCGAGGCGGTTGTCGCGCTCGCTCGTGCCGGCATCCAGGTGGTCCCCACCTCGGGTCGCAATCGCACCATGATCCATGAGGACGCCCGCGTGCTCGGCCTCAACTCCTACATCGGCGAGATGGGCGGCCTGGTCATGTACGACCTCAAGGCCAACGACTGGGAGTACCTGACGGGCGACATGCCCTACGACCCCGCCTGCGGTCTCACGCCGCACCAGGTGATCGAGCAGACCGGCGTGTGCGAGAAGATCCTTGCCCGCTGGCCGCACAAGATCGAATACCACAACGACATGTCGACCGGCTACAAGTACCGTGAGGTCACCGTCGGCATGCGCGGCGATGTGCCCGACGATGAGGTCCAGGCCATCCTGGACGAGGCCGGCTGCGGTCTGGTCTGGGCTTGCAACGGCCATCTGACTCACCTGTCCAAGCCGACGACGCTCGAGCTTAATCGCGTCGAGGACGGCCGCGCCTTCAACATCAATCCGGCGGGTCTCAACAAGGGCGTTGCCATTGCGCGCTTCTGCGAGCACCTGGGGATCGAGCGCGAGGAGACGCTTGCGCTCGGCGACTCCGAGTCCGACTTCTACATGGCCGACCACGTGGGCATGTTCTGCCTGGTCGAGAACGGTCTGACGAGCGCCGGTGCCCCGGAGTTCTTGGATGCCTGCGACAATGCCTATATTACGCGCGGCAAGATTGTCGACGGTTGGGTGGCAACGGCCGAGCTGTTGGTCGCGGCCCGTTCGTAGCGCGACGCATCACGCATGGTCGCATTTTTCGAGAGAGAATCTGGTGAGGTAATGTCCGATATCGAGAATCCGGCAGGCGACACGCGCCCGATTGGCGTGTTCGATTCTGGTTTGGGCGGTCTGACGGTTGCGCGCGCCATCGCGACGGCGCTGCCGCACGAGTCCGTCTACTACTTCGGTGACACCAAACGCTGCCCCTACGGCACGCGCACCGAGGATGAGGTGCGCTCGTTTGCGTTGCAGGCGGGTCGTTGGCTTTCGAAGCACGACGTCAAGATTATGGTCATTGCCTGCAACACGGCGACCGCTGCGGCCTTGCGTCTGGCCCAGCAGGTGCTCGACGTTCCCGTGATCGGTGTGATCGCGCCGGGCGCACGCGCGGCAATCAACAGCACCCGCACGCGCCGGGTGGGCGTGCTCGCCACCAACCTCACCATTCGCTCGGGCGCCTACACGCGCGCCATTCAGGATCTAGATGCCGGCGTCGATGTATATGGCTGTCCTGCCTCGAGCTTTGTCGAGGTTGTCGAACACGAGCTCGCCTCGGGTGCGCATCTGCAGGAACAGTGGCTTGAGAACGAGGACATCTTCGATACGCCTGCCGTGCGTGCGCTGGTGGGTGCCACGGTTGAGCCGCTGCGCGACCACGGTATCGATACCGTGGTGCTCGGCTGTACGCATTTTCCGCTGTTGGTGGGACCTATCCGCCATGCGCTGGGGCCTGGGGTGCGCGTCGTGAGTTCCGCCGAGGAGACCACGCGCGAGCTGACCGATATCCTCACGCGCCGCGAGCAGCTGGCGGGCGACGCCGCCGAGCCGCAGCATCGCTTTGCGACGACGGCCGATAACATTGCCGAGTTTGCGGTGGCGGGTAGCTTTATCTTTGGCCAGCCGCTCAAGAGCATCGAACATATTGATATCGACGAACTGAAATAGATGTAGGGTTACCGTCCAAAGACTTGCCCTCTTCTTCTGCCGAAAGGATATTTCTATGGAGTACATGCAGGTCAACCGCGCCAACGGCCGTGCCGCCAATGAACTGCGCCCCGTCAAGCTCACCCGTGGCGTCATGAAGCACGCCCACGGCTCGTGTTTGGCCGAATTCGGCGACACGCGCGTGCTGTGCGCCGCCACTATCGAGGAGGGCGTGCCGGGCTGGCGAAAGGGGGCTAAGGCCGGCTGGGTGACCGCGGAATACGCCATGCTGCCGACGTCGACCGGCAAGCGCTGCAAGCGCGAGCACGCCAACCGCAAGGGTCGCTCCATGGAGATCGAGCGCCTCATTGGCCGCAGCCTGCGTACCGTCGTCAACATGAAGGCGCTCGGCGAGTACACCGTCACCGTCGACTGCGATGTGATTCAGGCCGATGGCGGCACGCGTACAGCGAGCATCACCGGCGCCTGGGTGGCGCTGCACGACGCCCTCGCCATGTGGGTCGAGGCGGGCAAGATCGAGCGCATCCCGCTTATCGGCCAGGTGGCTGCCATCTCCATGGGCGTTGTCGACGGCAATACGCTGCTTGACCTCGATTATTCCGAGGACGGCCATGCCGAGGTCGACATGAACCTCGTCGCCACCGAAACCGGTGAGATGATCGAGCTCCAGGGCACCGGCGAGCAGGCGCCCTTCGACCGCAAACGCCTCAATGCCCTGCTCGACCTGGGCGACAAGGGTATCGCCGAGCTCATCGAGCTTCAGCGCCAAGCCATCGCCTAACCTGCCAAATAGGGACAGGTTTATTTTGGTAGGTTTTATCTGCGGAGACGTCTAGACACAAGACTGCCGTTGATTGAGAGGGGAGAGGCAGAGGCCCTCGTCGCCCTCGGCGCGGCATTGCTATAGAGACAAGGAGGCCAGTTATGGCACTTGAGAAGATCGACATCGACACTCTCGACCCGGCTGCAACTATCGTCGTGGCAACCGGCAACGCCCATAAGCTCACCGAGATTGAGGCCATTTTGGGCAAGGTCATGCCCGAGGTACGCTTTGTGGCGCTCGGTCAGCTGGGCGATTTTGAGGACCCCGAGGAAAACGGCACGACGTTTTTGGAGAACGCCATCATCAAGGCGCAGGCTGCGGTCGAGGAGACGGGGCTCATGGCCATTGCCGACGATTCGGGCTTGGTCGTTGATGCCCTGGACGGCGAGCCGGGCGTGTATAGCGCGCGCTATGCGGGCGTGCATGGCGACGATGCCGCCAACAACGCCAAGCTGCTCGTTAACCTGGAAGGCGTGGCCGACGAGGATCGCACCGCGCGCTTTATGAGCGTCGTTGCGCTCATCGACACGGACGGTTTGGTCACCTATGGTGAGGGCGCCTGCGAGGGCACTATCGCACACGAGGGCCGCGGCAATCACGGCTTTGGCTACGACCCGCTGTTCCTGCCGGTCGATACGCCGGGCAAGACCATGGCCGAGCTCACGGCGGACGAGAAGAACGCCATCAGCCATCGTTTCCACGCGCTCGAGCATCTGTCCGCCAAACTGACGGGCGAGGAGTAGGCCGTGCGCGCGGTGGTGCAGCGCGTACTCAACGCCGGCGTGACGGTCGACGGCGAGTGCGTGGGCAAAATTGGGCGCGGCTATCTGGTGCTGCTGGGCGTGGGCCACGGCGACACGCGCGCCGAGGCTGATAAGCTGTGGGGCAAGCTCCGGGGCTTGCGCATTAACGAGGACAAGAACGGCAAGACCAACCTGGCACTTGCCGATGTCGACGGCGAGGTACTCGTGGTGTCGCAGTTCACGCTGTTTGCCGACTGCCGCCACGGCCGCCGTCCGTCGTTTACGGATGCCGGCACCCCCGATGTCGCCAACGAGCTCTACGAGTACTTCTTGACGCTTGTGCGCGAGGACGTTGAGCATGTGGCGCACGGCATCTTTGGCGCCGATATGAAAGTCGACTTGGTCAACGACGGCCCATTCACCATCGTCTTGGACACCGATACTCTGTAAGTAGCTAATTAGCTACTTGCGTATGGCAACAGCAGGGTGCTATAGTATTAGAGTTTTGTCTATCTTAGGGGTATTATCCCCTTTTTGAATTGCACCTTCTGGAGGCCCTGTTCATGGAAGAGATGGAAGTCAATCACGTCGACGACATTCACGAGAAGCTGACCGATATGGTGGGCGATCGCGTCAAGGTTAAGGCCAACATGGGCCGCACCCGCGTTGTCGAGCGCATGGGCACCATCAAGAGCGTCCACCCCGCCGTCTTCATTGTCGAGGTCGACGAGCGCCGTGGCCGTAAGTCGCGTCAGTCCTACCAGTATATCGATGTCCTCACCGGTCAGGTCGAGCTGTTCGACCCCGAGAGCGGCGAGCATATCTTTACCCCGCTCGGCAATCAGCTCGAGGAGCATTAACGGTGACCGATCGGTCCCTGACTCTTTCCGCGCCGGCAAAGATTAACCTCTACCTGGGGGTTCATACCGAGCGCGATGACCGCGGCTACCACAGGGTCGATTCCCTGATGGCAGCCGTCGGTCTTTCCGATACCGTGACGGTCACGCCGGCGCAGGCGCTGACTGTCCAGACGGTTCCGGCATCAAATTTTCCCATGCAAAAGAATACGGCGTATCGGGCTGCGGTTGCTATGGCCGAGCATTATGGGCGCGAGGCAAACATCTGCGTGACGATTGAGAAGCGCATTCCATTGTGCGCCGGCTTGGGCGGCCCCTCGACGGATGCGGCCGCGGTCATTGTCGCCTTGGCGGAGCTTTGGGGAATTGATCGCACCGACCCTGCACTCGACGACATCGCGCGCGGCATTGGTGCTGACGTCCCGTTCTTTTTGCACGCGAGCCCTGCGTTCTACGTAGGTGGGGGAGACGTGCTGGCAACTGAGTACCCCGCGCTGCCCGCGACGCCCGTCGTGTTGGTCAAGCCGCGCGAGGCGAGCGTTTCGACAATTGAAGCCTATCGACGTTTTGACGAGGCCCCGGTGCCTGCGGACAAGCCCGGCGCGATGGCTTCTGCCTTGCGTGCTGGTGATGCTGAGACGGCATATGCGCTCATCCATAACAACTTGGGTGTCATTTCCGCACAGATGGAGCCGCAGATTCAAACGGTCCTCGACTGGCTGCATAAACAGGATGGCACCGTTGCTGTAGATGTGTGCGGATCGGGTGCCTGCTCGTTTGCCATTTGCGACACCACCGTCACGGCCGAAAGGCTTGCCGACGCTGCCCAGCAAAACGGCTGGTGGTCCTGCTCGACGGAGCTCATTCCCAACACGGTTCGCGCCGAAGTGCCAAAGAAGTAAAAATTTCTCTAGCACACGACGGAAATCTTTGTTACTATAGTCGAGCTAACGGGTTGTGGCTCAGTTTGGTAGAGCACTGCGTTCGGGACGCAGGGGTCGCTGGTTCAAATCCAGTCAACCCGACCAGAGCATGAGGAGGGACCGCTTCTTGCGGTCCCTTTTTTTAGCTATTGTTGTGATACCGCGATACCCGCGGTATACTCATTCGAGCTTGTCTCGCTGTATTGTGGAGGTCTACATGTTTGGACTGAGGGCTCCTGAGCTCATCATTATTCTCGTCGTTGTCCTGATTATCTTCGGGCCCAAGAACCTGCCGAAGCTCGGCAAGTCCCTCGGCTCTACCGTCAAGAATATCCGCGAGGGTATGGAGGGCGACGATAAGGCCGAGACCAAGCAGGCCGAGGAGGTCGTGGTCGAGCAGTCCGAGGAGGACAAGGAGATCGCTGAGCTCGAGGCCAAGCTCGCTGCTGCCAAGAAGAAGCAGGCAGAGGACAGCGACGCGGACGCAGAGTAGTCCCATCCCTTTGGGGTGAGCACCTGACCGGCTTGCCCGCAGGCTAGCCGGTCTTTTTCGTTTTGTTGACAGTTGATTGTTTGATCAGAGTTGGGGAGATATCCGTATGGACGCAAGCCAGATCGTACTGACCGCTGAGGGCCGCCAGAAGCTCGTCGAGGAGCTCGCTTGGCGTGAGGGCGATTACGCCAAGGAGATCGTCGAGGACATCAAGGAAGCCCGCGCGTTCGGCGACCTTTCGGAGAACTCCGAGTATGACGCCGCTAAGGACAAACAGGCCCAGAACGCCGCTCGTATTGCCGAGATCCAGGCCATCCTCGCCAACGCTCAGATCGCTGCCAGCACGGGCGACCTGACCGTCTCCATCGGTTCCACCGTTTCTCTGATTGATCCCAACGGTGAGGTCATGGAAGTCACGCTCGTCGGTACCACCGAGACCAACTCGCTCGAGCACAAGATTTCCAACGAGTCTCCGGTCGGCCACGCCATCATCGGTCACGGCGAGAGCGACTCCGTCGAGGTCGTTACGCCTTCCGGCAAGACCCGCGTCTACACCATCGCCAAGATTGCACGCTAGACCACGGTCCCGCGTAAAGGTATGTTTTCGCTCCCTGGGACCGAATCCTGGGGAGCGTTTTAGTTTGAGGAGCTAACTTATGGCAGAGAACCAGAACGCCGCAGATCAGGCATCGACGCTCAACGACGAGCGCGCCACCCGCCTGGCCAAGCGCGCCGCCCTGTTCGAGGCGGGCCAGAACCCCTATCCCGAGCACTCTGAGCTTGAGGACTACGTTGCCGATATCGAGACTAAGTACGCCGAGCTTGCCGATGGCGAGGACACCGAGGACGTCGTGAAGATCGCCGGCCGTGTGGTTGCCAAGCGCGGTCAGGGCAAGATCATGTTCATCGTCGTGCGCGATGCGACTGCCGAGATTCAGCTGTTCTGCCGCATCAACGACATGGACGAGGCTGCCTGGAATACGCTCAAGTCCCTCGACCTGGGCGACATCCTGGGCGTGACCGGCGTGGTCGTGCGCACCCAGCGCGGCCAGCTTTCCGTTGCTCCTAAGAGCGCGACCCTGCTTGCCAAGGCCGTTCGTCCGCTGCCCGAGAAGTTCCACGGTCTTTCCGACAAGGAGACCCGCTATCGCCAGCGCTATGTCGACCTGATCGCCAACGACGACGTTCGCGAGACCTTCCGTAAGCGTTCGCAGATTCTCTCCACCTTCCGTCGCTTTATGGAGTCCGACGGCTACATGGAGGTCGAGACCCCCATCTTGCAGACCATCCAGGGCGGCGCTACTGCCAAGCCGTTCATCACGCACTTCAACGCGCTCGATCAGGAGTGCTACCTGCGTATTGCCACCGAGCTGCACCTCAAGCGCTGTATTGTCGGTGGTTTTGAGCGCGTGTTCGAGATCGGCCGCATCTTCCGTAACGAGGGCATGGACCTTACCCACAACCCCGAGTTCACCACGATGGAGGCCTACCGTGCCTTCTCCGACCTCGAGGGCATGAAGGCACTCGCCCAGGGTGTCATTAAGGCGGCTAACAAGGCCATCGGCAACCCCGAGGTCATCGAGTACCAGGGCCAGACCATCGACCTTTCTGGTGAGTGGGCCAGCCGTCCCATGACCGACATCGTTTCCGACGTGCTCGGCAAGCAGGTCACCATCGACACGCCGGTCGAGGAGCTTGCTGCCGCCGCGCGCGAGAAGGGCCTGGAGATCAAGCCCGAGTGGACTGCTGGCAAGATCATCGCCGAGATTTACGATGAGCTGGGCGAGGACACCATCGTCAACCCCACGTTCGTGTGCGATTACCCCATCGAGGTCAGCCCGCTTGCCAAGCGCTTTGAGGACGATCCGCGCCTGACGCACCGCTTTGAGCTGGTTATCGCCGGTCACGAGTACGCCAACGCGTTCTCCGAGCTCAACGACCCGGTCGACCAGGCCGAGCGCTTTGCCGCCCAGATGGCCGAGAAGGCTGGCGGCGACGACGAGGCCATGGAGTACGACGAGGACTACGTGCGCGCCCTCGAGTACGGTATGCCTCCCGCGGGCGGCATCGGCATCGGTATCGACCGCGTGGTCATGCTGCTCACCAACCAGGCTTCCATCCGCGACGTGCTACTGTTCCCGCACATGAAGCCCGAGAAGGGTTTCCAGTCCGGTGCCGCTGCCGCCAAGGCTGCCGAGGCCGGCAACGCCGCGAGCCCGTTCGTCAAGCCGCTCAAGCCCACGGTTGATTACTCCAAGATCGCCGTCGAGCCGCTGTTTGAGGAGTTCGTCGACTTCGATACCTTCTCCAAGAGCGATTTCCGCGCTGTGAAGGTCAAGGCGTGCGAGGCCGTCAAGAAGTCCAAGAAGCTGCTGAACTTTACGCTCGACGACGGCACCGGTACCGACCGCACCATCCTCTCCGGTATTCACGATTATTACGAGCCCGAGGACCTGGTCGGCAAGACCCTGCTCGCCATCACCAACCTGCCTCCGCGTAAGATGATGGGCATCCCCAGCTGCGGCATGCTGATCAGCGCTATCCACGAGGAGGAGGGCGAGGAGCGTCTCAATCTGATCCAGCTCGACGCTTCCATCCCCGCCGGCGCAAAGATGTACTAACTAGTTACGCGGTTCTACGAACCGCGTAACGGCTCGACGCTGCGCGGGCCGCATTTGGACAATCTGACGCTCAACTTCAAGGGCGCGACC